>NZ_RAWF01000006.1:0-86175 GCF_003612075.1 Corallococcus sp. CA041A | reverse complement strand
GGCTCACGGGGCTGGTCGGGGTGGGCGGCGGTTTCCTCATCGTCCCGGCGCTGGTGCTCCTGGTGGGCCTCCCGATGAAGCAGGCGGTGGGCACGAGCCTGCTCGTCATCGCCCTCAACTCCTTCGTGGGCTTCGCCGGCTACCTCGGCCACGTCCAGGTGCCCTGGCTCTCCCTGGGCATCTTCACGGCCATCGCCGTGGCGGGCATCCTCGTCGGCACCTGGGCCACCCACTACGTCTCGCAGGCGGCCCTCAAGCGGGCCTTCTCCCTCTTCCTCGTCGTGATGGGCGCCTTCATCATGTTCAAGAACCGGGACGCGCTGGCGGGGTGGTGGTGAGACGCTGGGGATGACGCGCCCCGGCGTTCAATTCCTTTCAAAACCGGACCACCCTGTCTGCCCTTGAGGGCATGGACAGCGCAAGAATGGGCTTGCCGTACTTCACGGCAATCACCCCAGGGACCATTCCATGCGTTTGTCATTCATCGCGGCAGTGCTGTCGGTGGGCTTCTTCGCGGGCTGTGGCGGAGTGGAGCAGGAGGCGCAGGAGACACAGGATGTGACGGCCATGGCCCCGCCGCCGTGTGAGCGCGCCTGCATCACCATCTACAACCACTGTATGCGGACCGCGACGACGCCCGAGCGGCAGGCCTGGTGCGCGGAGGACCAGGACCGCTGCTTCGAGGGCTGCGACCTGGGCGCGGCGCCCGTGCAGGCCCAGCAGCTGCCGCCGTGCCAGGACGCCTGCTACAGGGAGTTCCTGGTCTGCGCGCGGGCCGCGAAGACGCCGGAAGACGCACTCGAGTGCGCCACCACGCGCAACGACTGCTACCAGATCTGCGAATAGAGTCCCGTTCAGGTCGATTCCACCTCTCCGAGCAGCCACACCTCCGTCCCAAGAGGAATGTCCTGCTTGGAGAGTGTGCCGAAGCAGAGCACATGCTGAGGACGTGACCGTCCGCCGAGTGGAATCTGCGCCAGCGCGACAGCTTGCAGGACGTCGCCCTCCGGCCGCCGTAACGCCACACGGAGCTCCATCTGAGCTCGCGCTCCCAGGTCCACCTCGGGAACGACAAGGATTCCGCGCCCCTGGATGTCGAAGGTGTCCTCGACCACCAGCAGTCGTCGTGCGCCGGGGACAGGAGCGACCGGCGCCGGGCTCGTGCGGTGTTCCAACTCGTCCCAGTCCAGGGGCTGTGTTGGCGAGGTCATGGGGAGAGGATAGACGAAGCGTGGTCAGGGGCGCTCAGGGGGACGCCTTCCCCGCAGGTCGCGCAGCACCGCGCGCGGCCCTTTCGTGACCAGCGTCATCAACATCGCCAGGACGAACAGCAGCAGCAGCAAGAGGATGGGGCCCAGCACGACGCCTCCGACGAGTCCCGCCACCGCCCAGCCGATTCCCGACCCGAAGCCCCAGACCGCCCCCACCACGCCTCCGCTGGCGGCTCCCACGAGCATGATGGGTTCAATGAGGGTCATTGGGGATTCGCGTCGCAGTACACGTACTTCGTGCCGGGGGAGCAGCCCATGACGGCGCACTGCGGATCCTTCTTCGCCTCCTGGTCCTTCTGGATGAGCGCCTGGAGGTCGTCGCCCTTCGCGCAGGACAGACACTGCACCTCCGGCTCCACTCCGCCGCAGCAGCCACAACCACACGCCACGTAGGTCGCTTTGCAGTCCAGCGGCGCCTTCGCTTGCACACCGTAGTCGGCGGACTGGCAACCCCACCCCAGCGCGCCCGCCAGAAACAGCCCCATGAACATTCGCATGGAGTGAAGATAGGCGATGCATGCCACCCTGGCAGCCCGCCTCATCTCACTCAGCCATGATAGACTTTCAATCCCTGAAAGACGGGCCAACTCCAACCGGGGCGGACAATGCGAAAGTGCATCATCGGCGGACTTCTGTCGTTGGGACTGCTGGCGGGCTGCGGCGGTGTCGAAGCGGACGCGGACGTGGGAGAGGAGATCCCACTTTCGACGCGTGAGGATGCGCTGGACCTCTGCGCGGCCACCTTCCACGTCAAATACTACAGCGATGCCACCTATACGACGCAGGTGGGCAGGGAGATCTGCCTGGTCTGCAATCGGCAGGTGGGCCGGAGCGGCATCCGGACCCAGTTCCGGGAGTGGATCACGGAGCTGCAGGTGTGCGAGCCGTACGACCCCTAGCCCACCGGAGCGGTAGCCCGGCCGCGATGCTCCGCGGCCGGGTCACTCGCGAAGCTAGACGCGCCCTTCGGCCTTCTGCGCGCGCTCGATGCTCTCGAACAGGGCGCGGAAGTTGCCGCCGCCGAAGCCCTGGTCGCCCTTGCGCTGGATGATTTCGTAGAAGAACGGGCCCGCGTCCGCCTGCTTGTAGAGGCTCGCCGCGTCCTTCATGAAGATCTGGAGCATGTAGCTGCGCTCCTTGTCACCGTCGATGAGCACCTCCAGCTCGCGCAGGACGTTGATGTCCTCGTCGATCTTCTTGATGCCCATGTTCTGGATGCGCTCCGGCAGCGCGTCGTAATACGAGCCCGGCGTCGGCATGAACTGGATGCCCGCGTTCTGCCGCATGTCCTTCACGGAGGACAGGATGTCCTTCACCGTGATGGCCAGGTGCTGCACGCCGTCACCGCGGTGGTCCTCGTTGAAGATGTTGATCTGGCTGGCCTTGAAGAACGGGAACTTGGGCTCGTTGTTCGCGAACTTCACGCCGCTCTTCGGATCCCACATCACTTCCGACTTCAGGCCGCTGCCGTGGTCGCGCTTCTGCTGCGACGCCACGTCCTCGGTGTGGAACTCGATGTGCCAGAACTTCTCGAAGCCCATCACGTGCTCCATCCACAGGAGCATGGGCTTCATCGTCTGGAAGTTCGACGTGACGTGGTCCAACTTGTCGAAGCCGTACTTGTTCTGGCCGCCCAGGGGCTTCGCGTGCACCTTGAAGCCCGGGTAGATGGACTTGTAGTTGTCCCGCTGCAGGAAGCGGAACGTGGTGTCGCCGAACGGCGTCGTGATGGAGAAGAACGACAGCTTTCCGCCCGCGTCGTCCGTGAAGCGCTGGATCTCCGTGATGAACGTGGCGCCGCGCTGCTCCAGCAGCTTGAACGCCTTCTCCACGTCCTCCACTTCAAAGTTCAGCGTGCCCACGCCGTCCGGGTGCTTGCGCAGGTAGCGCCACGCGCGGCCGCCCTCGCCCACGGGCTGGCTCACGACGAGGGCAATCTCACCCGCCTGGAACAGCGCGGACTTCTGCTTGCCGTGCGCGTCCAGCTCCGGCCCGGACACCGCCACCTCCGCGAAGTCCAACCCCTTCGTGTAGAACTGGCGGCTGCGCTCCAGGTCATGCACGTACCAGTGGATGCTCTCCAGGGCCTTGATGCCCAGCGATTCCTGCTTGGCCATGTCGCTGACTCCTCGTGGTGATGAAGAAGATGATTCGTGACTACGCCGGCTGAGCGTCGGGCTGCCGGTCCGGCTGCGCCGCCTGGAAGGCGGGGAGTTCGTTGCACGCCGCCTCGATGCGCAGCAGCGTGGGATAGGGCTTCAGGTCTACACCGAACCGGCGGGCCCCGTAGAGCTGCGGAACCAACAGCACGTCCGCGAACGACACTCCGTCCCCCACACAATAACGCCCCGCCGTCGCCTGCACCGCCGCCTCCAGCGCCGTCAGCCCGTGCGCGTTCCAGTGCGCCGCCCAGGCCTTCTCGTCCGCCTTCAGCTCGTTCTTGATGCGCAGCGTTACCGAGGTGTTCTGCAACGGCTGCATGCCGGCGTTCACCATCTCCGCCAGCATGCGCGCCTTCGCGCGGAGGTACGCGTCGCCAGGCAGGAGGGCGGGCGAGGGCACGCGCTCCTCCAGGTATTCCAGGATGGCCATGGACTCGGACAGCTTGCGCGCCTGCCCGTCCGCTTCCGTCCACTCCAGCGTGGGCACGCGGGCCATGGGATTCACCGCGCGGTAGTCCGCGGAGTTCTGCTGGCCGCCGTCCTTGAGCAGGTGCACCGCCAGGTACTCGAAGGGGAGCCCCTTCCAGTTCAGCGCGATGCGCGCACGCCAGGACGCGGAGGAGCGCCAGTAGCTGTGCAGCTTCAGGTTCTTCATGGCGCCTTCACCACCGTCTGCGAGATGCGGCCGAAGAGGCTGTGCCCCTCGCCATCCAGCATCTCGATTTCGATGGTGTCGCCGGGCTTCATGAAGGACGTCTTCGGCTTGCCCTCATCGATGGTCTCAATCATCCGGCGCTCGGCGAGGCACGAGATGCCGCGCGCGCGGTCCTCGTTGGACACCGTGCCGCTGCCCAGGATGGTGCCCGCGGTGAAGGCGCGCGTGCGAGTCAGGTGCTGGATGAGGTCGCGGAAGGAGAAGTGCATCTCCGGGCCCGCGTCCGCGTCGCCCACGAGCTGGCCGTTGAGCGTGCTGCGCATGCGCAGGTGCACGCGGCCGTCCATCCACGCCGCGCCCAGTTCGTCCGGCGTCAGCGCGAAGGGGCCGAACGCGGTGGCGGGCTTGCTCTGGAAGAAGCCGAAGCCCTTGGCCAGCTCCTCCGGGATGAGGTTCCGCAGGGACACGTCGTTGGCGATCATCACCAGCTTGATGTGCTTGTCCGCGTCCTCGGCCTTCGTGCCCATGGGCGTGTCGCCCAGCACGACGCAGACCTCGCTCTCGAAGTCCAGGCCCCACGCCTCGTCGCGCAGCGGGATGTCCTGCGTGGGCGCGAGGAAGTCGCCGGAGCCGCCCTGGTACACCAGCGGATCCGTGCGCAGCGTGGCCGGAGGCTCCGCGTTGCGCGCCTTGCGCACCAGCATCACGTGGTTGATGTACGCGCTGCCGTCCACCCATTCGTAGGCGCGTGGCAGGGGCGCGTGGAGCGCCTTCACGTCCAGCGGACGGCTCTGCACCGCGCTGGCTTCCAGCTGCTGCGCCAACGCGCGCAGCTGCGGCTCCTTCGCGTCCCAGTCATCCAGGGCCGCTTGAAGCGTGAGGGCCACGTTGGTGGCCAGCGCGTAGGCGGAGTTGTCCCGCTTGACGACGACGAGCCGCCCGTCGCGAGTTCCGTCCTTGAGCGTCGCGAGCTTCAATTTCGCGCTCCTCGGCGGCCTGTGGGGAGGAAGGGGGAGGCCGCCTGACCCGACGGGCTTTTCCGCCGGGCAACCAGGCGAGTCAAGCACGCCCGTTGAACGCGGCGCGGCATCCTTCCTCCCACCAGCAACGTTGCTGGCCGCTCGCATTCGCGTGGCTGTCGGCTGAAGGACGATGCGCGGGCCTCCACACGCCAGGGCGTCGTGGAAACCCACGTGTTCGCCTGTCGGGCCGCCTGCTCCACGAACGGACAGGGGGCACCAGGGGCCAGGGGCGGGAAGCGGGAGCGTGCCGACTGTTCAAATCCCGAGCAACTCGCGCACGGCGCGGGCCGCTCCCCCCTGGCAGGGACCCGGGCGGAAACCCAGCTTGTGGAAGAGGGACATCCGGCCGACCACGCCGCCGGGGCGGCGCGGTTTGGGGGCTCGCGAGGGCATTGAATGGCGCAAGGCTTCCAACAGGCCGGCGACACCCCCAGGGAGCCACACCCGGGCCAGCGGCTGGGCAACCGCTACGAGCTGCGCCAGCGGGTGAAGGCGGGCCGGGGCATCTCCACCTGGCAGGGGTTGGACCTGCTCACGCACGAGCGCGTGCTCGTGAAGGTCACCGCCCTGTCCGCCTTCGTCCCCACGTCCCGCCACCGGCTGGAGCACGAGGCGGAGGTGCTGTCGCGGCTGCACAGCCCCGCGCTGGTGCCCGTACGGCACCTGGGCACCTCCGACGAGCTGCTCTACCTGGTCACCGCGTGGGTGGATGGCGAGACGTTGGCGGAGCGCCTGCGGCGCGGCCCGCTGTCCCTGCCGGAAGCCATCGTCCTGGGCCAGCGCCTGCTCAATGCGCTCGCGGCGGCGCACCGCGAGGGCGTCCTCCACCGCGACTTGAAGCCCTCCAACATCCTGGTGCGCGACTTCCCGTTGTCCGCCGCGTGGCTCACCGACTTCGGCCTGTCTCGCAGCGAGCGGTTGGATCCGTCCCTGCGCGACCTGCCCGTGGGCACCGCGCGCTACATGTCCCCGGAGCAGGCGGGGCTCATCAACCGGCCGGTGGAGGCGCCGTCGGACCTGTACGCGGTGGGCCTGGTGCTCTTCGAGGCGCTGTCCGGCCGCCCCGCCCTGGAGGGCGCGACGGTGGGCGAGGTGCTGCGCCTGCACCTCACCGCGCACCCGCGCCTGAGGCCCGTGGGCGTGGAGGTGCCGCTGGCGATGGAGGAGCTCATCGCGCGGCTGAGCCAGACGGATCCGCGCGACCGCTACCAGTCCGCGGACGCCGCGCTCGCGGACCTGAACGCGCTGGAGGCCGCGCTGTCCCGGGGTGAGGCGGAGCCCGCGCTCGTCACCGGCGCGCACGACCACCGCCAGAGCCTCACCGAGCCGTCCTTCGTGGGCCGCCGCGAGGAGCTGTTGACGCTGGAGCGCGAGCTCGAGCACGCGCGCGAGGACGGCTCGCGCGCCGTGGTGGTGGAGGGCGAGTCCGGCGGCGGCAAGAGCCGGCTGCTGGAGGAGTTCTCCGCCCGGGCCGCGGGCCAGCGCGCGTGGGTGCTGCATGGGCAGGCGCAGGACCAGGCCGCGCAGCGCCCCTTCCAGCTCTTCGCGGGCGTGGCGGAGGGCATCGCCGCCGCCGTGCGCGAGGAGTCCGCGCTGGGCGCGCTCCTGAGGGAGAGGCTCGCGGGCCAGGAGGCCGGCCTGTGCACGGTGCTGCCCCCGCTCACGGAGGTGCTCCTCCCGGACTCGCGGACGCCGAGGTCCCAGGGGCTGGGGCCGGAGTCCCTGAGCGAGAGCCGCAGCGTGTGGTGCCTCACCTCGCTGTTGAGCGCGCTGGGCACGCCGGACGCGCCCGCGGTGGTGGTGCTGGAGGATTGCCAGTGGGCGGACACGCTCACCCTGCGCGCGCTGGAGGCGTGGTCGCAGGGCCGCCGCGCCGGGGACGGACGGCTGCTGCTCATCGTGTCCTTCCGCAGCGAGGACATCCACGCGGACCACGTGCTGAGGCGCCTGGCACCGGGCGCGCACCTGAAGCTGTCCGCCTTTGGCGCGGCGGAAGTGGCGCTGCTGGCGGAGTCCATGGCCGGCGTGCTGCCGCAGGAGGCCGTGGAGCTGGTGACGCGGCTGGCGGAGGGCAATCCGTTCATGGCCTCCGCGGTGCTGCACGGGCTGGTGGAGGACGGCGTCCTCATGCCCGGCCCGGACGGTTGGCGGGTGCAGCCGGAGGCGATGGCGCACGCGCGTTCGTCGCGACAGGCGGCCACCTTCCTGGTGCGGCGCCTGCGCCTCCTGCCGCCGGAGTCCCTGCACGTGCTCAGCGTGGGCGCCGTGCTGGGCAAGTCCTTCGACGCGAGGGCGGTGGCGGCCCTCTCCGGCACGCCGCTGGACGCCGTCACCACCGCGCTGGAGCCCCCGCGCCGCCGTCACATGCTGTGGACGGAGGGCACGCGCTTCACCTTCGTGCACGACAAGCTGCGCGAGGTGCTGTTGGACCTGCTCTCCCCGGAGGAGCGCCGGGAGCTGCACCGGCTGGCCGCGAGGGCCTCCCAGCAGTCCGTGCCCACCGACCCGTTCGAGCTGGCCTACCACTTCGACGCGGCGGGTGAGCGCGCGCAGGCCCTGCCCTACGCGCTGGTGGCCGCGGAGCAGGCGCGCCAGCGCTTCTCATTGGACAGCGCGGAGGTGAACTACCGCATCGCCGAGCGCGGCGCTTCAGGCGCGGACGCGCACACCCGCTACCGCATCGCGTCCGGGCTGGGCACCGCGCTGATGATGCGCGGCCGCTATGACGAAGCGCAGCGGCAGCTGGAGGCCGCGCAGGCCCTGGCGCGCGACCGGCTGGAGCAGGGCCGCACGCTGGGCCACCTGGGCGAGCTCGCCTTCAAGCGCGGCCAGACGGTGCAGGCCAACGCCTACCTGGAGCAGGGCCTGAAGCTGCTGGGCCGCTGGGTGCCGCCCGGCACGCTGACCACCGGCGCCAGCGCGGCGTGGGAAATCCTCACGCAGGCCGCGCACACCGTGGCGCCGCGCCTGTGGCTGGGCCGCAAGTCCCTGGCGCGAGGCGAGGAGGACCTGCTCGCGGTCAACCTCTACAGCCGGCTCGCGTACGGCTACTGGTACCAGCGGGGCCGCGCCGCGGTGCTGTGGGCACACCTGCGAGACATGAACCTGGCGGAGCGCTACCCGCCCACGCCGGAGCTGGCGCAGGCCTACTCCGCGCACTCGCCCGCGCTCACCACCCTGCCCTGGTTCCAGCGCGCGTACGCCTACGCGGAGAAGTCACTGGCCCTGCGTCAGCAATTGGGCGACGTGTGGGGCCAGGGCCAGTCGCTGCACTTCTATGGCCTGGCCCTCTACGCCTCGTCGCGCTTCAAGGAGTGCATCGAGAAGTGCCGCGAGGCGGTGCGCCTGCTGGAGCGCACCGGCGACCCGTGGGAGGTGAACAACGCCACCTTTCAAATCGCCATGTCGCTCTACCGCCTGGGCCGCCTGAAGGAGGCCGCGGTGGTGAGCCAGAAGCTGCACGCGGCGGCGCTCGCGCTGGGGGACCGGTATTCGCTGCGCCTGGGCCTGGAGGCGTGGGCCAAGTCCACCGGGGGCCGCATCCCCGCGGCGCTGCTGGAGACGGAGCTGGCGGCGCCCACCGCCACCGACCCGCAGTCCTTCGCGGGCGTGCTCCAGGCGGAAGGCCTGCGCCTGTTGCGTGAGAACGAACCCGCGCGCGCCGCGGAGGTGCTGGAGCGCGCCGAGCGCGTGGTGGAGGACGCGCACCTGCGTCAGGAGTACGTGGCCCCCATCACCCCGTGGCTCGCCACCGCGCGCCGTCGCCTGGCGCAGCAGGCCAGCCCGCTCAATCCCAGGCAGCGCGAACGGCTCCTGAAAGAGGCGGATGGCGTGGCGAAGCGCGCCCATGACGTCGCGCGCACCTACCGCAACAACCTGCCCCATGCGCTGCGCGAGCGCGGCCTGATGTGCGCGCTGCGAGGCCGGCCCGCGCGGGCCCGCAGGTACCTGGACGAAGCCCTGCGCGTGGCCGAACAGCTGGAGATGCGCCAGGAGCGCGCGCTGACGCTCCAGGCCCGCGGCGAGGTGGCCCGGGTGCAGGGCTGGCCCGGTGCCGCGCGCGACCTGGAGACGTCGGCGCGCGAATTGGAGGCCATGGAGGATGGCCTGCACAAGGGGACGGAGCACGGCACCGGCGTGGAGACGCTGTCGCTGGTGGACCGCTTCCCTCGCGTGCTGGAGGTGGGGCGCAGGCTCGCCTCCGCCCTGTCGCGCGAGGCCGTCTTTGAAACCGCGCGCCAGTCCATGCAGGAGCTGCTGCGCGCGGAGCGCTGCGCCGTGGTGGATCCGCGCGCGGTGGTGTCCGAGGAGGACGCGAAGAACCAGGGCCTCAGCCGCACCGCGCTCGCACGCGCGCTGGAGACCGGCCGCATCACCGTGCTGGGCCAGGGACTGCCCGGCGGCATCAGCGAGAGCATGGAGCTGCTCGGGGTGCGCTCGCTCTTGTGCGCGCCCCTCCAGGTCCGAGGCAAGACGGTGGCGTGCGTGGTGGCCAGCCACCGCAAGGTGGGCTCGCTCTTCGGCGAGGACGAGGAGCGCCTGGCGTCCTTCGTGGCGGTGCTCGCGGGCGCGGCGCTGGAGAACGCGGAGAACTTCGAGCGCGTCGCCGCCCTCTCCGAGGAGCAGGGCCGCCTGTACCGCGAGGAGCAGGAGGCCGTGCGCCGGCGCGACGACTTCCTGTCCATCGCCGCGCACGAGTTGAAGACGCCGCTCACGTCGCTGCAGCTGCACATCCAGGGGCTCCAGGCGAAGGCCAAGGGCGCGCCCATGCCTCCGGAGAAGCTGACCGCGAAGCTGGAGTCCGCCTTCTCGCAGACACAGCGGCTGGGGAAGCTGGTCAACGACCTGTTGGACATCTCCCGCATCGCGCAGGGCCAGCTGCACATCAAGCGCGAGGACGTGGACCTGGTGGCGCTGGTGCGCGCCCAGCTGGAGCGCAGCCGCGAGGCCCTGGTCCGCGCCGAGTGCGAGGTGCGCTTCCACGCCAGCGAGCCACGCCTCATCGGCCACTGGGACGCGCTCCGGCTGGAGCAGGTGGTGGGCAACCTCTTGACCAACGCCATGAAGTACGGCGCGGGCAAGCCGGTGGAGGTGACGCTGGACGGCGACGCGACGGACGTGCGCCTGGAGGTGCGCGACCACGGCATCGGCATCGCGGAGGAGGACCGGGCGCGCATCTTCGAGCGCTTCGAGCGCGCGGTGTCCGTGCGCCACTACGGCGGCTTCGGCCTGGGCCTCTGGATTGTCCGCGAAATCGTCCAGGCGCTGGGCGGCAACATCGACGTCGCCGGCGCCCCGGAGCAGGGCTCCACCTTCACCGTCACCCTGCCCCGCTCCGGCTCGCCGATGCACTGACTAGCGGCGCGTCACTTCCAGGTAGATGACGTTGTCCTGCGAGTCGCGGAACAGCCGCACGTTGTCCACCTGCTCCAGCGGCGTCTCCGACAAGAGGTCGCGCATGCCGTCCTCGTCCCGGTAGGTGAGCCACCAGTCCATGAAGGCCTCCATGTAGCCCGTCTCCGGCGGGTGCACCGCGAAGTTGGCCACCAGCAGGCGTCCGCCCGGGCGCAGCATCTGGAAGAGCAGCGCGGTCAGGCGCGCGGCCACGGAGTCCGACAGGTAGTCGTACAGCCCGGCGGAGTACGCGAAGTCCAGGTCCGCGAACGCCACCTTGCCCGCGAGCAGCGAGCGGACCGAGCCGCACACCGGCCGCACGATGCCGCCCGGGTGCAGGCGCGAAATCTCCGCCAGGCTCACCGGGTCCTGGTCGAACGCGATGAGCTCCTGGAGCCGGCGCTCCGCCACCGCGCGCGACGCCTCCGCCTCCCTCAGGTGCCCGCACGCCACCGACAGCACGCGCCCGTCGGGCCGTCGCCCGGCAGTCTCGTCCATCATCCGAGCGAGCAGCTCCCGGCGCTCGCGCACGCTCCGCGCGGACGGCTGCCCGTGCATGTAGCGGTAGATTTCGCGGCCCGCGTGCAGTTCGTCCGCCGCGTGGTCCATGTAGAGGTAGTCAATGAGGGCCGCGTCACCCGCGTAGCCACGTGGCCGTTCGAAGGCGTGCCGGGTGAAGGGGCACTGGTGCAGGAAGGGGCGCATGGGGTGCTTGCGCGCCAGCTCCTGGCAGAAGCGCTTCCACACCTCCGGGCTCCACTGCCGCCGCCGGTGGATGAGTCCCCCGTGAAGGGCGGTCATCCCGGCATGCAGCGTCTCGTCCGGACCCTGCATCATCCGGGAGTGCAGGCTGTCCAGCCACTCTCGCGCCTCCGTGAACACTTCCTCTGGTAAAGGCGCCTCTTCCCGGGGGGGATTCACCAGGACGAGGTGGTTGGCTTCAGGCGCGACTGGGAGAGCCGCGCCGTGGACCGACAGGATGGGCTGGCGCATGGGCATCATCCTGACAACCTGGGAGTGGGGGTCATTCACTTCCCGAGCCCGCGCCTTTCGCCAGGCCCGCCTCCAGTCAGCCGGCCGGGGCTCCCCTGCACCACCCGGCCCACACCGGCCGCACGTGGCGTGACGCACCGGGTCCGTGTGGCCCTCCAGTCACGGTTCTACCCGCAAGGTCCGACAATCCCCGCTCCGGGGGAGGGATTGCGGGGGGGCGCGGTATCCGGCGACAGGCACTGCGGTTAGGATGGCGCGCCCCGCCTGGAAGAGAGCCGCAAGCCGCGCATGAAGATTGAAATCGCCCACCTGCCCCACGACATCATCGAGATCATCTATCCGTCGGAAGTGACGCCGAAGGACGTGACCGAGTACGTCGAGCAACTGAAGAAGGACATCACCGCCCGCGGGGGCTCGGAGTGGTCCGCGCTGGTGGACCAGTCCAGGTTGCGGGTGATGCCCTCCACGGTGGTGGGGGAGATGGCCCGGCTGAACGCCTACGCCCAGCAGCGCGGCATGAAGCGCTCCGCGCGCGTGGTGAGCGACCCCGGCAGCGGCCTGCAGGCGTGGCGCATGACCAAGAACGCCGGCCTCACCATCCCGGCGAAGACCTTCGAGACCCGCTCCGAGGCCCTGTCCTGGCTCGAAGCCCCCGACGCGGACTGAAAGCAGAACCCCCGACATCCCCTACCCCCCGGTCCTTCCATGCGACCGCACGGGTCCGTCTACGTCTTCCAGTAACACCCCCTTTCTTCGCTGTATCTGTCGCCGTACCCGTCAGGAGTCACCCCGCATGTCCGTGTCCGCCCCCGCCCGCCGCGCGAAGCTGCTCGGCACCCTGTTCTGTACCCTCACCGCCCTGGCCTGCGGGCCGGCTCCCGAGTCCGGTTCGCCGGAGCAGCAGCCCGCGCTGAACGAGTCGAACGCGCCGGTCGTCTACGGCAACGACGACCGCATGGAAGTCTACGCGCACCCCAGCGCGACCCTGCAGGACCGGGCGCGTCAGTCCACCGTGGCGCTGCTGACGCCGGACTTCATCGACGACTCGAACCCGAACAACATCATCGTGGACCAGACGCCGCTGAGCGAGTGGGAGGGCCTGTGCACCGACCAGCGCTTCTACAACGACCCGGCGCCGGCCTTCTGCTCGGGCACGCTCATCGACGATGACCTGGTGCTGACCGCGGGCCACTGCGTGACGAGCGCGGCGGAGTGCGCCGACACGCGCTTCGTCTTCAAGTTCTACAAGACGTCGGAGAACACGCTGGAGACCATCACCAGCCAGGACGTCTTCTCCTGCAAGAGCATCGTGGTGCGCCGGCAGTCGTCGAACAGCGCCGGCGACCTGGACTACGCCATCATCCGGATGGACCGCTCGGCGGCGCCGCGCTTCACCCCCGCTCCGGTGCGCGCGGGCAACACCGCGATGACCGTGGGCCAGAACGTGGCCGTCATCGGCAGCGGCAGCGGTCTCCCGGTGAAGATCGACTCGGGCGGCTCCGTCCGCGCGGTCAACTCCGGCCTCAAGGACTACTTCGTCGCGACCACGGACACCTTCGCGGGCAACTCCGGCTCCGCCGTGTACGAGACGGCCACCAACACCATCGCGGGCATCCTGGTGCGCGGCGACGAGGACTACGTGCTGCGCTCGGGCCAGGGCTGCTACGAGGTCAACGTGTGCTCGGAGACGGGTTGCGGTGGTGAGGAGATCACCTACGTGAACCAGGCCATCACGGCGTTCTGCGCGGCCAACACCAACGTGCGGCTGTGCAACACCACGCCGCCCCCCGCGACCAACTACGTCTTCACCGCGTCCAACACCTCCAGCGCCACGCGCAGCACCATCAACGGCACGGTGACGCTCAAGGCCGGCGACAAGCTCACCGTGGGCACCTGCGGCGTCACCGGCGCGGCCCTCACCAGCGGGGACTCCTTCCTGCGCCTGCGCGGCCCGACGGGCACGGAGGTCGCCTCCAACGACGACGGCTGCGGCAGCGGCTACGGTTCGAAGATCAGCTACACGGCCAGCGTCGCGGGCACCTATGAAGTCCGCGCCGGTTGCTACCAGGCCGGCAGCTGCGCCGGCACGGTGGCGTGGGAGATTGTCTCGGGCGGCACGACGACGCCCGCGAGCGGCACCCAGGCCTTCAACGTCAGCGACACCGCCAACGCCACGCGCAACACGCAGAACGCGAACGTGGACATCGCCCCCGGCCAGACGCTGACCTTCGGCAGCTGCGGCGTGGGGAGCGCGACGGGCACCGGTGACACGGTGGTGCGCTTGTTCAACGCCGCCGGCCAGCAGGTGACGTTCAACGACGACGCCTCCGGCTGCGGCTCGCTGTCCCGCGCGTCCTACACCGCGCCGGCGAGCGCGGGCGGCGCGTACCAGATTCGCGTGGGCTGCTTCGGCAGCGAGGCGTGCAGCGGCACGCTGGCCTGGACCCTCCAGTAGCCTCCCGCGTCTGAGCTGTCCTTCCGGGCCTGTCGCTCCCTCGTGATACGGGGAGGGACGGGCCCGGTGTCTTTTGGCGCCCAGCCGCTCCTGCCCCGGGGGCTTCCCTCCCCACCCGAGGCTTGACACCTTGGAGGGCGAGGTCTAACGCAAGGCGCCATGAGCACACCCCGCTTCCCGCCGTCGCCCCGCCGCCCCGTGAGCACCGAGGGTCCGCTGCGAGTCCTGCTGCTGGAGAACATCCACGCCTCGGCCCAGGAGATGCTGAAGGTGGAGGGTTTCGAGGTGGAGCGGCTGTCCGCCGCGCTCAAGCCGGAGGACCTGGCGGAGCGGCTCAGGGGCGTGCACCTGCTGGGCATCCGCAGCAAGACGACGGTGCCGGAGGAGGCGCTGAAGTACGCGGAGGACCTGCTGGCGATTGGGGCCTTCTGCATCGGCACCAACCAGGTGGACCTGCTCGCCTCCAGCGTGCACGGCGTGCCGGTGTTCAACGCGCCGTTCAGCAACACGCGCAGCGTGGCGGAGATGGTGCTGGCGGAGGTGGTGGTGCTGACGCGCCAGCTCTTCGACCGCAGCCGCGAGGTGCACACGGGGCAGTGGCGCAAGGTGGCCACGGGCAGCCACGAGGTGCGCGGCAAGACGCTGGGCATCATCGGCTACGGGCACATCGGCTCGCAGCTGGGCGTGCTGGCGGAGGCGCTGGGCATGCGCGTCCTCTACTACGACGTGATGACGAAGCTGCCGCTGGGCAACTCGCGGTCGGTGGCCACACTGAACGCGCTGCTGGCGGAGTCCGACTTCGTGACGCTGCACGTGCCGGCGCTGGCCTCCACCCATCTGATGATGGGCGCGGAGCAGCTGGCCGCCATGAAGCCGGGCGCGTGCCTCATCAACGCCAGCCGCGGCACGGTGGTGGACATCCCGGCGCTGGCGCAGGCGCTGCGCTCCAAGCACCTGGGTGGCGCGGCGGTGGACGTGTATCCGGAGGAGCCGGAGGGCAATTCGGACGGCTTCGTGACGGAGCTGCAGGGGCTGCCCAACGTGGTGCTCACGCCGCACATCGGCGGGTCCACGGAGGAGGCGCAGGCGTCCATTGGCAAGGAGGTGGCCACGTCGCTGCTCAAGTTCGTGAAGGGCGGCGCGACGACGGGCGCGGTGAACTTCCCCAACGTGGAGGCGCCCATCAACCCGGGCACCCACCGCATCATCAACGTGCACCGCAACACGCCGGGCGTGCTGCGTGACATCAACCGCATCGTGTCCGACCTGAACGCCAACATCCACGCGCAGGTGCTGAGCACGGATGCGAACGTGGGCTACCTGGTGATGGACCTGGACCAGGACGTGTCCCGCCAGGTGTGCGAGGCCATCGCCGGGCTGGAGACGGACATCAAGACGCGCATCGTGTCCTGAAACGCCGGGCGCTGGACCGCGCCCTCAGGCGTCCAAAATCTTCCCCGGGTTGAGGATCCCCGCGGGGTCCAGCGCGCGCTTGAGGGTGCGCAAGAGCTCCATCTCCCCGGGCGCGCGCGTGTAGTCCAGGTAGTCCTTCTTGAGCAGGCCGATGCCGTGCTCGGCGGAGATGCTGCCGCCGTGCTTGCGCACGAGGTCGAACATGGCGTGGTCGGACTGCTTCGCGTGGGCGAAGAAGTCCGCCTTCTCCACCGCGTCCGGCTTCATCACGTTGACGTGCAGGTTGCCGTCACCGATGTGGCCGAAGAGGCAGATCTCCCAGCCCGGGTAGCGGCTGGCGAAGATGGCATCCAGCTCCGCGCAGAACGCCTCCAGGTTCGCCACCGGCAGGGAGATGTCGTTCTTGTGCAGCACGCCCGTGGCGGACAGGCTCTCACTGATGGACTCGCGCAGGGACCACAGCTCCTGTGCCTGCGCCGCGCCCTGCGCCTGGGTGCCGTCGGTGACGAGCCCGCGCTCGAAGAGGGAGCCGAGCCACGCCTCCACCGCCGCCGGGTCACCGCCCTCGGACTCCAGCAGGACGTAGCAGCCGCTGGAGGCCTCGAAGGGCGAGCGCAGCTTGCGGTGGCGCTGCACGCGGGCCAGGCACTTGTCGGTGAAGAACTCGTAGGCGGAGAGCACCAGCGGCGCCTGACGCGCGTCGCGGAACAGCCGCAGCACGGCGGCCACGTCCGGCACCGCGAAGAGGAAGACGTCCTGCTTGCCGGGCAGCCGCGTCAGCTTGAGCGTGGCCTCCGTGATGACGCCCAGCGTGCCCTCGCTGCCGATGAAGAGCTGGCGCAGGTCCGCGCCGGTGTTGTTCTTCTCCAGCGCGCCGTTGAGCTCCAGCACCTGCCCCTGCGCCGTCACCACCTGGAGGCCCAGCACCCACTGCCGGGTGAGGCCGTAGCGGATGACCTTCACGCCGCCCGCGTTGGTGGCGATGTTGCCGCCCACGGTGCTGCTGCCCTTGGACGCGAAGTCCACCGGCCAGGTGAGCCCGTGCGGCGCGCAGTGCTGGTGCACTCCTTCCGTCACCGCGCCGGCCTGCACGCGCACCGTGTTGCCCAACAGGTCCACGGGCTCCATGCGGGTCATCCGCTTGAGCGACAGCACCACCTCGCCGTGCATGGCCACCGCCCCGCCAGCCAGGCCCGTGCGCCCGCCGGAGGGCACCAAGGCAACGCGGTGCTGGTGGCACAGGGCCACGAAGCGGGCCACCTCCTCCGTGGTGCGAGGGAAGACCACCGCACCCGGCGCCGGGGCGTATACGCGCGTCCAGTCGCGGCCGTACTCCTGGAGCTCCGCGGACTCCCGGGTGAGGAAGTCGGCGGGGAAGGACTCGGCGATGGCGCGGAGGAAGTCGGCGGGCAGCGCGGCGGTGGACATGGGTCCAAGGCGTATTGCAGCCCCCGGGGCATGACAAGCCCGGCGGCGCCCCGGCGCACGGGGCCTGACGCATGCCGGGCCGGAAAAGAGCCAAGGAGTCCGGCTCTCTCCGTATAGGGCTCGGACGCCGCGCCCCCGTCGCGGCCCTGCCCTTTCGAGGAACATCCATGTCGTCGCTCCGCGCACTCGCCCTGCTGGCCACCCTGTTCCTTGCTCCGAGCACCGCCCGGGCCCAGACCCAGCCGGAGCAGCCCGACTGGGGCGTGCCCTATGTCTTCGCGACGGTGGACTCCTACACCACGGGCCCCATGGCGCTCGAAGTCACCGGGACGCTCGTGGGAGAGAGCACGCCGCGCACCTTCCGGTTCTGGGCGGGGGGGTACTCGAACGAGGCGAGCGTCTCCGTGGAGGCGGAACGGTGTGACCGGCTGGCGCTGCTCGCCATGACCCGGCCAGGGCGCTTCCTGTTCACGTGGAAGTGGGAGAACTCCGCCACCAACTACGTGACCTGCACGCTGACCCGCCAGTAGCCCGGGCCCTCTTCCATGGACACGCGGATGCGCATGATGCGGGCGTGGGTGTGGCTCGCCCTGGGACTCCAGCTCGGCTGTGGTGGCGGCGTGGGTCCCCGGGACCTGGACGGCGACGGCCATCCGGCGGAGCTGGACTGCGATGACGCGAACCCCACCATGTGGCGGGCCGTCACGGGCTACGCGGACACGGACGGGGACGGCATTGGAGACGCGGCCCAGCCCGTCACCTGCGTAGGCGACACGACAAAGGGTTGGGCCCAGGAGGCGGGTGACTGCGCCCCCGGGGATGCCACCCGCTGGCGCTCGGTGCCGGGGCTGTATCCAGACGCGGACGGAGACGGGGCCACGGGCACGGGGCCGGTGACGGCCTGCGTGGGAGCCACGGTCGCGGGCTACCAGGAGCAGCCGGGCGCGCCTGACTGCGATGACGGGGATGCGGAGGTGTCGGCCCTGTCACAGGTGTGGGCGGACACGGACGGGGACGGCGTGGGCGCGGGGATGGCCATCGCGTGGTGCCCGAGCCGGGGACGCCCGCCGCCCTCGGGGTACGCACTCACCGAGGGCGACTGCGCGCCCGGAGATTCGAAGCGCTGGCGGATGCTCCCCTTCACGCACCGGGACGCGGACGGGGACGGACTCGCGGTGGCGATGGAGGGCACGGTGTGCTCGGGCGAGCAGCCGCCCTTGGGCTACGACACCGTGTCCGACCCGGAGGACTGCGACGACCGCGACGCGAATCGCACGGTCCGGGTCGAGCGCTGGTTGGATCCGGACGGGGACGGCTACGGAGACGGAGCGCCGGTGCTCCGCTGCGCGGGTCCGGGGGAGTCCGCGCCGGGAGAGACCTTCCGGGGCGGGGACTGCGCCCCAGGTGACGGCACCCGCTGGCGGCATCTGTACTACGCCGCGCGGGATGCGGATGGCGACGGCCGCCTGGCACCGGCCACGGGCGAGGTGTGCAGCGGCTTCTGGCTGCCCGCGGGATACGCCTGGGAGGAGCGCGACGACGACTGTGATGACGCGAACGGAGCGGTGTACTTCACCTGGAGCGTCCACGCGGACGCGGACGCGGACGGCGTGGGGTCCGGCGTGGCGGTCTCCGTCTGTGGCGGGGCGACCGTGCCCACGGGCTACTCCACGCAGGACACCGACTGCGCGCCCCAGGACGCGACCGCGTGGCGGATGCGGAGCTTCACCCACCGGGACGCCGACGGCGACACGTACACCGTGGCCCAGAGCGGTACGGTCTGCTCGGGCACGACCCTGCCCGCGGGCCATGCCTCCCAGCCGCTGTCGGGCGAGGACTGCGACGACTCGAACGCCACCGTCTACCGGAGCCTGAAGGCCTACTCGGACACGGATGGAGACGGCGTGGGCGCGGGAGCACCGACGGTCCTCTGCACCAACGGCCAGGTTCCCAGCCCCTGGTCCGACCGTGGCACGGACTGCGCCGAGGAGGATGCGGCGCGCTGGCAGAAGCTGACGGCCCTCCACGCGGACCGGGATGGGGACGGCGTCACCGTGCCCATCCCCGCGCAGTTCGTCTGCTCGGGACAGGCGTTGCCCGCGCCCTACTTCTTCAAGGCCGTGGGCCAGGACTGCGATGACGCGGACGCGGCCCGCTACCGGTGGACCTACCTCTACCGCGACCAGGATGCCGACGGCGTCGGGGCCACGCCCCGGCAGATGACGTGCATCGGCCAGTCGGTGCTCGCCGGATGGTCGCGGTACGGGGATGACTCGGATGACCAGGACGCCGCCGTCCAGACGGACGAGGCCGCGGAGGAGGAGCTGAGCCTCATCCTGGACCTGTGAGCCCTACGCTTCGAGGAAGGCCCGCAGTGCTTCGTTGATGACGTCCTGGTTGACGGAGCACATGCCGTGGCTGAAGCCGGGGAAGACCTGGAGCTTCGCGCCCTTCACGAGCGCGGCGGTGAGGCGCGCCGAGTCGTCGATGGGGACCATCTGGTCGTCATCGCCGTGCATCACCAGCGTGGGCACATCGATGCGGGCCAGGTCGGCGCGGAAGTCCGTCTCGGAGAAGGCCTTGATGCAGTCGTACTCGGCCTTGAGGCTGCCCATCAGGCCCTGGAGGCGGAAGCTCTCGCGCAGCCCTTCCGACACCTTCGCGCCGGGCCGGTTGAAGCCGTAGAACGCCAGGCTCAGCTCCTTGAAGAAGCTGGAGCGGTCCCCGCGCACGCCCGCGCGGATGTCATCGAAGGCCTCCATGGGCACACCCTTGGGGTGCCAGTCCGTCTTGAGCATGATGGGCGGCACCGCGCCGATGAGCACCGCCTTCGCCACGCGCCCGGTGCCGTGGCGCCCGATGTAGCGGACCACCTCACCACCGCCCGTGGAGTGACCCACGTGGACGGCCTTGCGCAGCCCCAGCGCGGAGGTCAGCTCCGCCAGGTCATCCGCATACGTGTCCATGTCGTGGCCATCCCACGGCTGGGAGGAACGCCCGTGTCCCCGGCGGTCATGGGCGAGGGTGCGGTAGCCGCGCTCGGACAGGAACAGCATCTGGCCCTCGAACGCGTCGGACGTGAGCGGCCAGCCGTGCGAGAAGACGACGGGCGGACCCTCCTTCGGGCCCCAGTCCTTGAAATAGAGCTGGGTGCCATCGCGAGTGGTGAGGAAGCTGCCGGAGATCCTTCCCGTCTGCGTTTCACTGGTCATGTGCCCGTCCTTCGAGGTGGCGAGTCCAACCGCCTGCGACGGTCCGTATTTCCCCTCGATGCCGGGCATTGCGCGTTGGGGGTCAAGCCCTCAGTGTCGCTGACCCGGGCCCGCGTGGCCGTCATCCCCGTCGCGGTGCCAGTAGGACGCGGCCTTGACCCACTCCGCCGGGTGGCCGCGCTCCTCGATGACGTAGGTCCGCAGCTCGCGCACCCACTCCGCCTCGCCCGCCAGCCACACGAAGCCATCCCCCGGCGGAGGCGTGAACTTCGCCAGTTCGCGCCGCAACAGCGCGCCATCTCCGGGCCCCGGCTCTCCACGCACCACCCAGGTCGGGTGCCAGGAGGCCTTCGTGACGAAGCTCTGCTGCTCGGACGCGTGGGCCACGACCGCCACGGTCGTCACGGGCACGCCCGGGCGCAGCAGCTCCACCCGGCGGCCGAGCGCCGGCAGCGCGCTCTCATCCCCCACCATCAGGTACCAGTCGAAGTCATCGGGCACGAGCTGCGAGCCCTTCGGTCCGCCAATCTCCAGCGTGGAGCCGACCTTCGCGCCAGCCGCCCATTCCGTCGCGGGACCGGAGCCGTGCAGCGCGAAGTCGATGGTCAGCGTCTGGCCGCGGTTGTCGTAGGCGCGAGGCGTGAAGTCACGCATCACCTGCTCCCCCGACTGAGGGAAGAACAGCTTGATGTGGTCATCTGGCGACGGGCTGCTGAAGTCCGCCAGGTCCGGCGACGCGAAGTGGATGCGCCGCATGCGAGGCGTCACGGACTCCACGCCACTGACGACCAGGCTGCGCCGCCGCAGCTCGTGGCGCACGCGAACGATTTGATGCAGGTCCTGGGTGCTCATGAGCGGAGCCTCTCGATCTTCTGCGCGGCCTCGTCGATCAACGCCGCCACGTCGAGCACGACCTTCTTGTCGACGCCGGGCGACAGCGTGTCGAACAGCACGCTCTTCAGGTTCTGCATCGCGCGCCGGACCGGAGCCGCGTCCGTGCGCTCGCGAAGCTCACCGGCCTCTGCGAGCCGTCGCAGCAGTCCCTCCACTACCTTCGCGTTCTCCGCGAGCAGCGCCTTGCCCTGTGCCGTGATGGCGAAGAGCTTGCGCTGCGTGTCCGTCGTGTCCGGCTCGCCCACCAGCTCCATGTCCTTGAGCAGGGTGAGCGTGGGGTAGATGACCCCGGGGCTGGGGGCATACACGCCCCGGCTCAAGCCCTCGATGGCCCGGATGAGGTCGTACCCGTGCCGGGGCTCCGCGTTGATGAGGTGGAGCAGGACGAGGCGCAGCTCGCCGCCCTCGAACATCCGATGCCGCCCACCGCCGGGGCCGCCGTGCCGCCCCCGGTGGCCCTCCCCGCGCTCATGGTGATGCCAGTGCTCCGAGTCGCCCCGGTCTCTTCCGTGTCTGCCGCGCATGTCGCGTCCTCTCAGGGGTTCAAGATACCTTCCAGATGGCTCTGAGATATATCTCAGCATTATCTGGTGCAACCCGATCTGCGGGCACCCTGCCGGGCCAGCCCTCGGGTCATACGTCGCCCAGTCTGGCGGGCTTGTCAGGGCTGACCGCTATGAACGGGCTCTGCACGCCGCACCGGAGCGCAGCCAGGAGGCAAGAGCGATGGGCAAGCGCGGGCGGGCGGTTCGGTGAAGGGCCTGGGAGTGGACGATGCGCGCTGACGTCCTGCTCGGGTGCATGGCACTGCTCCTCACCGGCTGCGCTTCGTTGCCTCCCGGGCCCGGAAGGACGCTGAGCTACACGTCCCGCACGGAGACTGACGCCCCTGGAGGACGAGCGTCGAACGACGAGGCACCGCGTGCATCTGCCTCGGAGCCGAGGGTCACGCCCCGCGAGGAAGCGCCTCCCCTGTACCGCCGCAAGACCGTCCGCGAAGCGGTGACGGGGGTACGCCCCGTTCGTGCGGTGGCCCTGGCGGACGTCACCCGCTCCGACGACGTGCAACCGGATGCGTGGGAGCAGTTGCTGACGAACGCGGGACTGGAAGCGCGAGACGAACGCACCCAGGGAGGCACGCTGACGCCTACTCAAGCGGCGCGACTGATGGGGGTGCTCCTGGGCAAGCCCGTCACGTTGAGCACCTTCCCGCCTCGCATGGCCGCGGGCTTCCTCCTGCGCGAGGTGATGGAGGGAGGCGAAGTCACCCGGAAGGAGCTGTCGCGACGGGTGGAGCGATTCTCCCGGGAGCAGGTCGCGGTGTTGAGACCGGATGGCTACCTCGCGTGGGCACTCACCGGGAGTACCCAACAGAAGGTGGCAACGGTCGAATGGAAGGACGGCGCCTTCCGAGCGCATGGCTTCGAACTGGGCCGCTTCTACAGCGGCAAGGGCGGTGTCTTCCGAGCCGTGGACACGCAGCTTCAGGCTTCGGACTGGCGCCCGCTGGCCGAGGTGTACGACGACGCGGACGTCATCAGCCGCACCCTGGATGGAGCCGAGGACGCCGTCGTGGAGCTGTACCACGCACTGGGACAGTTGCTCACGCGCCCCGTGGACAGCATCGCGGGATTGAGCCACCTGCCAGCGGGCGTGGCGGCGCTCATCGCGGCATCGCCCGCGTACTGGGAGCGCTTCCAGTCCATGACCCGTGGCGAGCAGATCCGCGAAGTGTCGCGACTGACGACGGGGATGCTCGTCACCTGGGGCGCGGCGTCAGCCACGACACGGACACTGAAGGGGATGTCCGTGGGCGCGGAGGCCACGCTGCCAGTGCTCTCGATGTCGGCGGAAGGCGTGCTGGCGTTGGAGCGCGTCTCGGTGTCAGCGGGGCGCGCGGCGGCAGCGCTGAGCGGCGGGCCAGGTGCGGCCATCATTCTCCAACGCGTTGATGACTCCGCGGGCTCAGGAGGTGGCGACGATGGAGGCCCACAAGGGACAGGTCCTTCAAGCGGGCCATGGGACCTGCGGGTGACGGAAAGGAGTGGCACCACATCGTGGAGCAGACCGAAGGGAACGCGACCCGCTTTGGGCCACATGCTCTCCACAACAGCGAGAACATCGTCGCACTTGGCAAGGATGTTCACAGTGGAGTGAGTTCTCTCTACTCGTCGAAGCGGCCTAGACTCACGAACTCGGAAACCCTGACTGTGAGACAGTGGCTGAGCACTCAATCCTTCGAAGCGCAACGAGACTTCGGATTGGTGGCGATCCAGCACGTGACGAGAGGAATCTGGTGACGGACCTCGAAAAGTGGGTGGAGGAGTTCGCGCTGAACGTGTCAGCGCAGACGGCAGCCATCGCGCGTGGAGATGCCAAGGCGGGGAACAAGCATGCGGATCGTTACATCGCTGCTGTTCGGAAGTTGAAGGGGCAGGGAGATGCGGGGCGGGATGCGCTTGCGGTGCTGCTCAAGCACCCTGACAAGGACGTCAGCACCATGGCGGCGGCATACCTCTTGAGGCATCGGACGGCCGAATCGAAGGCTGTCCTAGAAGAGGCTGCGCAAGGTGAAGGGTTGATCGCCTTTGAAGCCGCGCAGGTGCTGAAGAACTGGGAAGCAGGTGTTTGGGCGCTGGATCCGGGATGATCTTCCAAGGCGCGTGGCGTTGAGGACAGAGGCACGCTGATCATTCTGCCCCCCGAGCACATCGCACTGACGCTGACAAACGGCCCGGGCAACAGGTGCCCGGGCCGCCGAGTGTCCTCCGCTACGGGTGGCTGGCGGGGTCCGCCGGGTTGGTGCCCGCGGCCCGTTCATCACCGTCCAGGAAGCCGTCCAGGTCCCGGTCGATGCCCACGCGCAGGCCTGAGCCCAGCGGCGCGCAGGTGTACGTCAGCACGCCCTGGCTCGCGGCCACGCCCGAGCGCAGCGACGCGGACGGCACCAGCGGCAGCGCCGCTCGGTCCGCCTTGAACTGCCCGCTGCCCAGGTAACGGAAGCCCATCTCGTGCGTACCCGCGCGGCCCTTCGCCACCAGGTCGCATTCGCCCGCGTCCGCGCGCGCCATCAGCAGGTCGATGCGCGTCCCCACCACCGCCGCGTTGGTCGCGGTGAGCGTCACCTGCTGCCCGACGATGGGCGCCAGGTTGGTCTCGAAGGCGAACATGTACTGCTCCATGTCCTTCTTCGCCTGGAAGCCCGCGGGCGTGTCCGGGATGCCCACCTGATTGAAGATGGGGTGGAAGTCGAAGCCGCTGTTGAAGAGGAACAGCGTGGGGATGGCGCCGTCGCTGTTGAAGCCCGTGCCGCGCACCTGGTCCCCCAGGAACGGATCCACCGGCGTGTTGCCGAAGGGGAAGCCGGCGCCGAACATGCCGACCTTCTGGTACAGGTTCCGCAGGTGCGGGACCTTGGGGAACAGCGGCTCCGCGTCGAAGGAGCTGCGGCCGTCCGTGCCGAAGAAGCCCTTGAAGGGGCCCTCGCCCGGGTTCGCGTTCACGTCCACGCGGTGGCAGGACTCGCACGACCCCGGGAAGAAGCTGGTCGTGTTCGTGAAGAAGTCCTTGCCCGCCTGCTGCGAAGCCGTGAGCGAGTTGTCCAGCTTGCGGATGGGGTTCGGCGGATAGACGACCTGGAGGATGAAGTCGGAGAACTTCTGCATCTCCACTTCCGTCAGCTGCGCGCTGCGGCCCAGCAGGTCCTTGAACGCGGGGTTGAACTGCTTGAACGCCGCGACCTCGTCGAAGGTGCCGCTGTTGGGCTGCACGCTGGGCGCGCTGTCGCCGCCGGTGCGGTCTCCACGCCAGTGCATGGGGCCCTGGTTGGCCATGCCGCGCAGGCTCTGCGTGGACAGGGGGCCCTTCATCGGATGGAAGGATGTGTCCTGGCCGAAGGTGGGGTCCGTGCCGAACTCCGGCAGCACCGGGACGATGGGGTTGTAGCTCGCCTTCACGTCACCGTCCGGGTTGCCCAGGTCCCAGGTGGTGCTGTCGAAGTCGCCGAAGATGTGGCAGCTGCCGCAGGACGAGTCTCCGTGGCTGGAGCTGCTGCGCGCGTCGTAGAGGAACGGGCGGCCCTGCACCACGCTGACCGGCTCCGGGTTGAACATGGGCAGGTGCGCGACCTCCGTCTTCGTCGCGGTGTTGACGACGGAGATGGCGTTGTCGAAGCGGGTGAGCACGTACAGGCGCCCCCGGGCTTCATCCAGCACCAGGCCGGTGGGGCCACCGCCCGTCAGCGCGACCTGGTTCGCGGTGGAGGGCGTGAAGGTGCCGGACTCCAGCTGGGACGTGGCGTACACGCCCAGCTTCGATGAGCCGAACGCGGCGACGTAGAGCGTGGCGCCGTCGGACGTCACGGCCATGCCCGTGGGCTGCGCGAGGCTCTTCTCGCTCTCAGCATTGGGCGTGGCCGCGCAGCAGGCCGCGTAGTTGATGTGCGTGTTGAGGTGGCGGGGCGTGACGGAGGGCGCACTGGGGCCGCCCAGCACGGTGATGCGGCTTTCGTGCAGATGGCCGCGCAGGGTGTTGCCCGTCAGGGTGCCGGGGCCCTCGAAGCGCAGGTCGTTTCGCGCTTCGGTGTTGCTCACGTAGACCTTCCCGCTCACCGGGTTGACGGCCATGTTGAACAGGATGGTGCCCACGCCCGCGTAGGTGCCCGCCGCGCCGGACACCTGCACGGGCGGGTTGGCGTTGGCGGAGATGGCGAAGACGTCTTTGTCCGGCAGGGTGAAGCGGAGCGAGTCCGTCCACGGGCGGTTGAGCATGTCCAACCAGTCCTCGCCGTTGTACTTCACGATGACGGAGACCTCCGGGGCGGGGATGCCCTGGTGGTTGACGTTGGGGCCGGGGACGCCGCCCTCGGACTCGCCGCCGTTGGGCACCAGGCTCTCGTGGACCACGGAGGTGCGGTTGCCGGAGTGGAACGCGGCCGCGTACACCCGGCTGCCGTCCGGAGTCGCCGCGAGCGCGCGAGGCGTGTCACCAAACAGGGTGAGGCGGGTGAGCGGCGTACCGCCCAGCGTCGTGCCCAGGCTGTCCGAGTCGAACACCCAGACGTCCGCGCGGCCGACGCCCGGCGTGGTGAGCTGCGGGTCGAACCCGGTGTTCTGTCCGCGGTGCGCGGAGGTGATGAACGCGCGCTTCCTGCCAGTGCCCGCGAAGACGATGTCGCGAGGCTCGTCGCCCACGAGCAGCGTGCGCGTCACGCTGCCGCCCTGTCCGTTCGCGTCCACCTTCACGACGCTGACGCTGTCGGACAGGTGGTTGACCACCCACACCTCGTTGTTGGTGCGCGCGGCCACGGCCACGGGCTCCAGGCCCACGGGTACTGAGCCCTTGTGGGTGAGGCCGCTGGTGCCCACCTGGAAGATCTCCAACCGGTTGTCCGGCGTGTTGACGGCGTAGAGCCACTGGCCGTTGGGAGACAGGGCCAGCGGACGCACCTGGCCGCTTTCAAAAACGGTGAAGTGCTGCGCGTGCGACGGGCTGCCCATGGCGAGGCCCAACAGCAGCGTCGCCGCGGACGCGGTACGTTTGAAGACACGGCGCACCGCCGGGTGTCTGGCTTTCATGAATGTCTCTCGGGAAAGGGGGGCTGGGGACCCCGGCTTCACTGTAGGTGTGGCGTCTGACATTGAGGGACGGGTGGACCCGGACCCGGTGGAATCGTTGCGCGGCGCAACGACTCCCTCCCTGTGTACGCAGTGAAGGGCGTTCCCTGGTCGGACCGCCGTCAACGAGGCCAGTCGCGCAGGATCCGTTCGGCGGCATCCTGCTGGTCCCATTGCACCCGGCCGGTCAGCGCCAGGCCCCGGTGCTCGATGCGGATTCGCCGCCACACCGGGAAGCCCGGAACATGGCGCGCGTCCACGCGGGCCCAGGCCACGCCTCCGGTGGCCTCCACCATGCGCGACACGCAAGCGTCGAAGTCCGCCTCCGGCAGCCAGCGCAGCGCATCCAGCACCTGGTCCGATTCAAAGTCGCGCAGCGCCGTCGGCCTGCCGGTGACGGCGCTCAAGGCCTGGGGACCCTTACCCTCCGGAATGAAGGAAAGTCCCTGGGGCCCCAACACGCAGAACCCCTCACGCCGGCCGAGCTTCGCGGGAAACAGCGCCACGCTGTCCAGGCGCACACCCGCCCGGGCCGCGCCGCGCAGTGGAGGCTGACGGTGCAGCTCCACGAGCAGGGCGACCGCCGTGCCTCCGCGGACGGAGCGTGCATGGAGTCGCCGATCTCCCTCTACCTTGAGGTCCACACTCTGTTCCAGCCGGAAGCCGTCAGGGGAAATGCTGCCCAGCCGAACCTCCTGCGGCTCACCGAACACCGGCGCCCAGATGAGCCGCTCGCTGGTGAGCCGGATCCGCCCCGAACGCAGGAGCTGGGATGCCACGAGGCCAAGGGTGCCCGACACCAGGCAGGCCATCACCGGGACCATCATCGACCTGGGGAGGACGAATGACAGCAGCAAGGCCAGCGCGGGCAGCGCTCCCAAGGCGAACACCCGACGCGGCGACACTTCCTGCCTCAGGAACATGGGCACGAGGCTCGGGTCCGAGCTTCGCCGGGTATCGTCCTCGAAGACGAGCACCTCGCCCGGCTTCAGCGCCCAGCTCGCGGGTTGGCGCACCAGCGCATCCAGCCGCGTCAGCGCCTCTTCCAGCGAAACGGCCTCCCTCGCTACCGTCAGCGCATCCAGCCTGCGCCGGGCCAGCCGCGTCAGCCGCTCCCGCCGGGCCGACAACTCCCGGGCCGCCTTCACCACGGGCGTGTCGTCCGGCCAGGCCTCCTGAGCCGCACGGCGCTGGACGCGCTCCAGCGCCTCCACCACCGTCCGAGCCTCGGCCACGAGCGCGGGCACCAACTCCGGACGCCGCACCAGCGCCCGCCGCCACCGCCGGCCGGACAGCGCCTTCTCCAGCTCCGCATACGGTCGCCGCGCCGCCGCGAGGACCTCCGCGCGGCCCTCCAGCTGACGCTCGACGTCCGCCACCGTGAGGCCTGGCTGTGCAGTGATGGGACGTGACCGCGCGGGCATCGCGCGGGACAGCATAGCGCCGTGGACTGCAAGCCCCCACGCCGTTACTCCACCGGCGGCTCCAGTTCCAATCGCTCACACTGACGCAGCATCTCCTGCGCATCAGCGGGTTCGTCGGGCGAGGGCGGCGCCACCTCCGACCAGGGCACGGACGGCTGGTCCGGCGTTCCCATCGACTCCTTCAGGAGCGCGATGAGGTCCCTCGCGGGGTCCCTGGGAAACGACGTCACCACCCGCAGCGGCCGAGGCACGCCGGGCGGCAACTCCTCGCTCGGAAGCGCGGCGGCCTGGAGCAACAGCGCGGGCGAGGGCGCCGGGGCCACCACCGCCACGGGCTCCGCGGGCAGAAGGTCATCCGGGTCGAATCCGAAGGGCACCTGGGGCACAACCTGGAGCGACACGGCCTCGCGCTCCACGTCCGGCTCATCCCCCTCCATCGGGATGCACCGCAGGGTGTTCAAGCGGGGCGTGGGCGCGTCCTCAAGCGTCGGCGTGGACACGGCGTCCATGCGCTCCGGCGACAGGGGCTCTTCCACCCTGGGAGGCCACAGGGGCACCTGCAGCAGCACCACGGCCGGCTCGCGCAGGGGCAGCGAGCGCACGCGCGCGCCTCCCAACTCCACCGCCGCCTTCGTCACCGCGGCGGCGTGCTCCGCGAGCACCCGCTCCGCCCAGGTCTTCAACCACCGCGCCAGGGACAGCACCCAGGCAAGGTGCCGCCGCGCGCGAGGCCGCGCCACCAGGGCCTCGACTGGCGGAGCCGCGTGCATCGTCACTCCTCCTTCACCGGCATCCGGATGATCCACGGCGACGTCCCGGTGGCCAGCCCCTCCGACTCCACCGACAGCAGCTCCCCTTCCGCGCGCACCTCCAGCCGGCCCAGCGACTCCCCCCGCGGCGGGCGGGGAAAGTGGAAGTGCCCCTCCGCATCCGTGCGCGTGCTCAACTGCAGCGAGGGCAGCGCCACCCACGCGTCCCGGATGGGCACGTCACCGGGCCCCACCACCCGACCCAGCAGGGGGGCCTGCGCGGACGCCCCGCCCACCAATGACAGACATCGCACCTCCGCCAGGGGTTGCTCCTTGCGCACCTGCACCCGCAGGCGGAAGGAGGGACGCGGCACGGAGCGCAAACCCGCCCACAGCGCCGCCGGCACCGGGCTCAGGTCCACCTCCAATTCCTTGTCGCCCATGGCCGCGAAGACCAGGTCACCCAGCAGCCGGTGCGCGCGCTCGGGCGTCTCCGCGCCCACCGTCACCAGATAGCAGACGGTGAACTGCAGGGCGCCCTGCTTCCCAGCCCGGGTCAGGGGCGCCGGCCCCAGCTCCAGGAGGTAAAGACAGACACCCCGGTCCAGGGCCTCGCGGTCGGGCACGCCCAGGTGCACCGGCGCGTCCGTGGCAATGCGTCCCACCCACGCTCTCATGCGCAGATCGACTTCGTCGATCATCCTTGGCCCCCCGGTTTCCGGCCCTGAATGCCACGTCACCGTTTCCTCTCATCATACGCTCGCATCGAGAGGTTTTGCTGGACATCACCCAGGGGATTGAACAGGACGTCCTTGATTTGACAGGCATTGCACGCATTCCCAGGTCCTGGGGTACAGCGCAGCGTGTCGGGAACCGGGCAGTCCCGCCACCGCGGGTCGGGGCATCCCGGAAAGCCCGTACGGGTTTCGCGTGAAGCACTTCATTTCCTGCTCGCCTTCCGCGAAGAATGGCCGCTGGGCCGGCATTCACCGTGGAACTTTCGTCATGACGATGGACTCTTCTTCCTTGAGACGACGACACCCTTCCCTTCTCTCCTCCGGCATCGCCCTGGGGTGCCTGGCGGTGTTGGGCACCGCCACCCCGGCGCTCGCCCAGGACGACGCGCCCCACAGGGTGGGCCTGCTGCTGGACGCGGGCGCTCCGCACGGCATCGGTCTGTCCGCGGTGGTGCGCCCCACGAACTGGCTGCGGCTGCAAGCGGGCCCCACCACGAACACGCTCAGCATCGGCGTGCGCGGCGGTGTGACCCTCCTGCCGATAGACACCTTCATCGCGCCGACCCTCAACGTGGAGGCCGGGCACTACTTCGGTTCGGAGTACAGCGAGGTGCTGGACTGGCTGGGCCGCGAGCCGAGCTCCACGTCGGAGGCCATCCGCGACGTCACCTACAACTACGTGACGGGCAGCGTGGGCCTGGAGGTGGGCACGAAGAGCCGCTTCAACTTCTTCCTGAACGTGGGCCTGAGCTACGTGGCGCTCACCGTGCCGGAACCCACGCCGCTCATCCAGGACGCCTCCGGCGACGACAGCGTCACGTCCGGACCGCTGCACCTGCGCGCCACCATCCCGTCGGTGAAGCTGGGCTTCATCGTCTACTTCTTCTGAGCCAGGAGACCTCTCACCATGCGAACGAAATCCTTCCGCACCCTCCTGCTCGCTGGCGCCGTGACCCTGTTGGGCACGGGCTGTGATTCGCTCTTCACCATCGAGGTGGAGGCCGAGCGCATCTGCAAGACCGAGAACGACCTGTCCTTCCCCGCCTCCCCGCCCATCGCCGGCTCCGTGGAGCAGTCCTTCACGATTCCGCTGGGTGACTTCGCCAGCGCGCTGCCCGAGGACGCCGACGTGGAGACGGAGCTTCGGCTGAAGCTCTTCGACGCCACCGCCAGCACGGACATCAGCGGCATCGAGCGCGCCAGCCTCGCCGTGCGCAAGCCGGGCTCCGCGGAGTACGTGCAGCTGGGCGAGTTCCGGCGCACCGGCACCGGGGGCTCCACGAACAAGCTCGAGCTCACCAGCAGCGGCGCGGTGGACGTGCTGGACCTGGCCAAGCAGGAGGAGCTGGAGTTCCGCTTCCAGGCCACGGGGTCGCCCCCCACGCAGTCGTGGACCGCGGACGTCGAGGTCTGCGTGGGCGCCAAGGCGAGCGCCAACTACTTCGGCCTGCTGTTCTGAAGCCTCCACTCCCGCCCCGGCGCAGGACGCGGCCGGGGCGGCGAGTCGGCCGGAAGCTGGACGGGAACACCTGACGCCCTTAAGTGGGGAGGGTGGGACGCAAGCGGGCCGTGGGCGGCATCGAGATTCCGAAATGGGCGTGGCTGGTGCCGTGCGCGCTGGTGCCCGTGGTGCTGCTCAACCTGGGCGTGGCGTGGCTGGGCGGGACGCAGGTGTCGCCCCTGTCCTTCTCCTTCCTCCAGACAAAGGCGCGCGCGCTGGGAGCCTACGTGGCGCACCGGCCCGAGTGCGTGCTGGACGGACATCCGCCGCTGGAGCCGCTCATCGAGGACACGGAGCGCCGCCACGGGATTCCGCCAGGGCTCTTGAAGGCGCTCATCCAGGTGGAGTCGGAGACGCGGGTGCACCGCATCTCGCCCGCGGGGGCCATGGGGCCCGGGCAGCTCATGCCGGACACGGCGGCGCTGATGCGGGTGGAGGACCCCTTCGACCCGGCGCCATCCGTCGACGCGAGCGGGCGCTATCTGGCCGAACAGCTGCGCAGGTTCCGCGACGTGCGGCTGGCGGTGGCCGCGTACAACGCGGGCCCGGGGTCGGTGAACGGGCGCGTGCCGCACAACGGGGAGACGGAGTTCTACGTGGCCAAGGTGCTCGCGGCCTATGAGCACACGCGGCCGAAGGCCCCCGTCGTGGTGAAGCGCCCGGCTGTCTCCGCGACTCCGGTCAAGGCGGTCGCGGTGAAGGCCCCCGTCGCGCGGAAGGCCCGTCCGCCGGATGCGTCCGCGAAGCCGGCCGTCGCACCGAAGCGGACGGCCCCCGTGAAGCCCGCGTCCCGTCCAGCCTCGGGCAGCAAGCCTGCCGCGAAGCTCGCCTCCGCGACGCGTTAGGGGCGAAGCCTGGGTGGGGCCTCCGGGTCACGGCGCAGCACGAAGAAGTAGGGCGCCATCTCCCGTGCATCCATCAGCCCCAGCAGCGTGTCCCCGTCCACCTTCCGGAACACATCGAGGCTGGGTCGGTCGTCGTAGACCATCGTCGCGCTGAGCCGTCCGCGGTACTCCATCACGCGCAGCCGCGCCTTGAACTGCCCGGTCTCCACCACGGCCCGGTGCGGCGCCACGGGACCTGGGAGCTCCGGCGACGGCCACTTGCGCGGATCCACCGGGAACACCGCCTTGCGGTCCTCCGTGAAGAAGAGCAACGGGTGCACGCTCTCCGCGTCGATGAACTGCTTGCCGTACCAGCCGGTCGAAGCGAGCAGTCCGTCCAACGGGTGTCCCGTCTGGAACTCGCGCCCCTGCCACGTGCCGCGCATGAACCCGATGTCCACCGCGGGCAGACTGTCGAACAACGCGAGCGCATCCTCCACATGGACACGCCCGGCCTTCACTGCTTCATCGAACGTCATGTCGTTCCGCCTCCTGGCATGCACAGCACCGGTTTGACCGCCACGCGCGCCTCCATGTCGTGGACCGCGTCGTTGATGGCTTCGAAGGGATACGAGCGGCTCAGCTTCTCCAACGGGAAGCGCCCCTCCGCGTTCAGCGCGACCAGCCTGGGGACGAAGGCCTTGGGATCCACATTGCCTTCCAGGATGCCCACCAGCCTCCGGCCCATGAGCAGCGCCGTCATGGAGAGCGAGACCTCCGCGTCCCGGCCAGGAAGCCCGAGCAACCCGCACGTGCCCAGCGGACGTGTCACGTCGAACGCCTGCCGCAACACCTGGGGCGACCCGACGCACTCCAGCGCGAAGTCCACGCCTCCGCGGGTGAGCGTCACCAGCGTCTTCGTGAGTCCGGGCTCGTCCGCCAGGAACGTGTCCGTGGCCCCCAGTTCACGCGCGAGCTCCAGTCGCTCCGCGCTGAGGTCCACCGCGAGGATGCGAGATGCGCCCGCGACCCGCGCCGCCATGATGGCCGCGAGGCCGACGGAGCCCGCCCCGAAGACGGCGAACTGCTGCCCCCGCTGGAGCCGGAACGCCTCCAGCACCGCCCCCGCCCCCGTCTGGAACCCACAGCCCAGCGGGGCAATCCGCTCGAGCGGCACCGAGGCGTCCACCTTCACCGCGTTGTGCTGATGCGCCAGCACGTGCGTGGCGAACGACGACTGATGGAAGAAGCTCGAGCGGACGGGCTCGCCGCGCCACCGCATGGGGAATGAGCCATCCGGCCGCGAGCCGGAGAAGTTCCCCGCGTAGCCCCGCTCGCAGTACGGGAAGTGTCCGCCCGCGCACGTGCGGCAGCCACGGCACGAGAAGTAGCTGAGCACCACCGCGTCGCCAGGCTGGAAGCCCGTCACGCCCTCCCCCACCGCCTCCACCACGCCCGCGCCCTCGTGGCCCAGCACCGCGGGCAACGGGAAGCGGCCCGCTCCCGCCCGGTACGTGAGGTCGGTGTGGCAGATGCCGCTCGCCGCCACCCGCACGCGCAGCTCGCCCTCCCGAGGCGCATCGAGTTCGACCTCGTCGATGACGAAGGGACCACCCACTTCCCGCAGCAGCGCGGCTCGCACTGGAAGACCCATGGCCGCATACTATTGGCACTTCGCCAATAAAGTCACATCCCCCCGGCCTTTCGGGGCCGCACGTGCCTTTCCGGGTCAGGTCCGGGCTGCTTCCAGCTTGCGCCCGTGCAGGCCGCTGGCCGCGCCCGTGTCCAGCCACAGCTCCACGTCACGGTGGAGCTGGAGGAACGACGCGGGCCACCGGGGCGTGAGCGGGCCGTGCACCATCGCCGTCACCGCCGCGGCCTTGTTCACGCCGAACGCGAGCACCACCACCTTGCGCGCCTGGAGCACCGCCGCCATGCCCAGCGTCAGCGCCGCCATGGGCACCTTCGACGGATCATCCCCGAACGCCATCACGTGAGACAGCCGCGTCTCCCGCGACAGGCGCGCGCGGTGGCTCGTCGCCGTCAGCACTTCCCCGGGTTCGTTGAACGCGATGTGCCCGTTGGGTCCCACGCCCAGCAGCAACAGGTCCAGCCCCCCGGCCGCCGCGAGCGCCGCGTCATAGCGCGCGCATTCCGCCTCCGCGTCCGGCGCGCACCCGTCGAGGAAGTGGATCCGCTCCGTTGACAGATTCACATGCCGGAACAGGTGCCGGTCCATGTACGCGCGGAAGCTGCCTGCGTCCTCGGGTGGCAGCCCCAGGAACTCGTCCACGTTGAACGTCGTCGCTCGCGACAGGTCCAGCGCCTCCTGGGCCGCCAGCTCCACCAGGTTCCGGTACACGTTGAGCGGCGAGCGCCCCGTGACGAGCCCCAGCACCAGCTCCGGCGTGTGGCGCACCGCCTCGGCGATCCGCGCCGCGCAGGTGGTAGCCGCCTCCTGCTCCGTCTGGAACACCCGTAGGTCCATGTGTTGGCCAGCATATGCCGGCCTCCCCGCCCCGGTCGCCGGCCCCTCAGCCGCCCGGTGCGTGGCGCCGCGCGGCAAGGCCACACGCTTCCGGGAATGACACATGAGCGCCGCGGACGATTGACAAGCCCGGTCCCCCGCACGCCCGGGGACCGGGGAAGGTTTCCCACGGGCACTCCGTGCAATCCGTCCTCACGCGCGGAGGCCGGGTCGCGCTAGAACCGGATCCATGAAAGTCGCCGTGCTCACCGGCGGGGGTGATTGCCCCGGCCTCAATGCGGTCATCCGCGCCATTGTCCGCCGTGCCAGCGAGCACGGCTTCGAGATGATGGGCCTGCGTGATGGATGGAAGGGCCTGCTGGACGACAACCACTTCCGCCTCACGCGGGAGACCACCTCCGGCATCCTCCACCGGGGTGGCACCATCCTGGGCACCTCGCGCGTCAACCCGTTCAAGGTGGAGAACGGCCTGGAGCGCGTGAAGCGCTCCATGGAGCGCAATGGCATCCACGCCGTCATCGCCATTGGCGGCGAGGGCACCCTGTCCGCCGCCACGCGCATGTCCCAGGAGGGCCTGCGCATCGTCGGCGTGCCGAAAACCATCGACAACGACCTCAACGGCACGGACTTCACGTTCGGCTTCGACACCGCGGTCCACATCGCGACGGAGGCCGTGGACCGGCTGCACTCCACCGCGGAGTCGCACAAGCGCGTCATCGTCTGCGAGGTGATGGGCCGTCACGTCGGGTGGATCGCCACCTACGCGGGCATCGCCGGCGGCGCGGACGTCATCCTCGTCCCGGAGATTCCCGCGGACCTGGAGGCCGTCGCGCAGCACCTCCAGCGCCGTCACGCGGGCGGGCGCACCTTCTCCATCGTGGTGGTGGCGGAAGGCACGCGCATCAAGATGTCCGCGGAGCAGAACGAGCAGCTCGTCACGACCGGCTCCCTGGACGAAGCAGGCCGTCCGCGCCTGGGCGGCGTGGGCAACATCGTCGCGGCGGAGATTGAGCGGCGCACCGGCTTCGAGACGCGCGTCTCCGTGCTGGGCCACATCCAGCGCGGCGGCGCCCCCACGGCGCACGACCGGGTGCTCGCCACCCGGTTCGGCGTGCATGCGTGCGACATGGTGGCCCGGGGCGAGTTCGGCAAGATGGCCGCCCTGCGCGGCAACGAAATCGTCAGCGAGCAACTGGCCGAAGCCACCCGCGAGCTCAAGCGCGTGCCCAAGGAGTTCTTCGAAGTCGCGCAGGTTTTCTTCGGCTGACATTGACGTCATGCGCCATGCCTGCCCCCACCGGGAGTGGCAGGCATGACGCCGCGCATCCGGTAGCATCCGGCCCTTCCCCCTCTCCCGAAGGGATGGTGCCGATGCTCACCGGTCGCATGATGGACTTCCCGCTCACCCTGACGCACTTCCTGGAGCGGGCTCGCTCCTATTACGCCGCGCAGGAGATCGTCAGCCGCAGGCCGGACAAGTCCCTGCACCGCTACACGTACGCGGACTTCCACCGGCGTGTCTGCCAATTGGCGAACGCGCTCACGCGGCTGGGAGTGAAGCCTGGGGACCGCGTGGCGTCGCTGAGCTGGAACCACCACCAGCACCTGGAGGTGTACTTCGGGGTGCCGGCGATGGGCGCGGTGATGCACACGCTCAACCTGCGGCTGCACCCCAACGACCTGGGCTACATCGCGCGCCACGCCGAGGACACGGTGGTGGTGGTGGACCGTTCGCTGCTGCCGCTGGTGGAGAAGTTCGAGAAGGCCGCCGGCAGCATCAAGCACGTCATCGTCATTCCGGATGACGGGCCGGTGCCGGAGGGGCGGCTGGACTACGAGAAGCTGCTCGCGGCGGAGTCGCCCACGTTCGAGTTCCCGCGCCTGGATGAGAACAGCGCGGCGATGCTCTGCTACACGTCCGGCACGACGGGCAACCCGAAGGGCGTGCTCTTCAGCCACCGCTCCATCGTGTTGCACTCGCTGGTGTGCTGCATGCCGGAGGTGCTGGGGCTGAGGGAGTCCGACACGGTGCTGGCGGTGGTGCCCATGTTCCACGCGGCGGCGTGGGGCTTGCCGTTCGACGCGCTGCTCACGGGAGCGAAGCAGGTGCTGCCCGGGCCGCACCTCGACCCCCAGTCGCTCCTGGAGCTGATGCAGAACGAGAAGGTCACGGTGGCGGGCGGCGTGCCCACCATCTGGCTGGGCATCCTGGCGCAGCTGGACCGCGAGCCGGGCAAGTGGGACCTGGGCCGGATGCGGCACATGGTGATTGGCGGCTCCGCGGCGCCGCCGGCGCTGATTGACGGGTTCCGCAAGCGCCACGGGCAGAACGTGCTGCACGCGTGGGGCATGACGGAGATGAACCCGGTGGGCACGCTCGCGCGGCTCAAGGGGGACCTGCACACGGCGTCGCCGGAGACGCAGCTGGATGCGTACGCGTCGCAGGGCTACTCCGTGCCGTTCGTGGAGACGCGCCACGTGAGCGACACGGGGGAGATCCTCCCCTGGGACGGCAAGGCCATGGGCGAGCTGGAGGTGCGCGGGCCCATGGTGGCGGCGTCGTACTACGGGGACGAGGGCAAGGACCGGTTCACGAAGGACGGGTGGTTCAAGACGGGCGACGTGGTGACCATCGACCCGGCGGGCTACCTGCACATCACCGACCGCAGCAAGGACGTCATCAAGTCCGGCGGCGAGTGGATCAGCTCCGTGGCGCTGGAGAACGCGCTGATGGCGCATCCGTCCGTGCTGGAGGCGGCGGTGTTCGCGGGGCGGCATCCGAAGTGGGACGAGCGTCCGCTGGCGGCGGTGGTGTTCAAGCCGGGGCAGGAGGCGACGAAGGCGGAGCTGACGGCGCACCTGGAGAAGCAGTTCGCGAAGTGGTGGCTGCCGGATGACATCCTCTTCGTGACCCAGATTCCGCGCACGTCGACGGGGAAGTTCCTGAAGATGAAGTTGCGGGAGGATTACGGCGACCACCTGATGAAGGCGTTGAGCACAACCCGTTAACAGCCACAAAGAAAACCCAAATGATTACTCAGTGGACCCTCGAAAACTTCAAACCAATTCAACGAGAAATCTCACTAACCTTCTCACCAATAACAATACTAGCAGGCCTAAATAGCGCCGGAAAAAGCTCCATCATCCAATCAATTCTACTGATAGCTCAAACACTCGGAAACCCCAACAGCGAAAAGCCGCTAATTCTAAACGGACACATAGTACGCCTCGGCACCTTCGAAAACACCATCAACAATAAAGCACCCCGAAAACACATCCGCATCGGCTTCACACTAAACCTTCCTCCTCGAAGGACCCCCTCTTTCCTCATTGGCCGCCCAGCACAAAGAGACCCAGCACCGGCGTCGTCAGTCCAGGTCACGGCATCCTTCAATGCCGGAACATCAAGCCAAGACTCATCCGGAATTGAAGCCGTCAAAGTCTCCCTAGCAGAGACTCTAATTTCGATTGAAGCCCCAACAAACACAGAAGCCGAACACTCTGCGCAGCCGCCAAAAACAATCAAAGCCAAGATCCGCCCCTTCTCAGCTGAAGCCAAGGCAAGCTTCACGGCAAACCTAACAGCCGATGCCGAGTTCATAAAAATAACATCATACAGCCTCATTAATCTCTTTGACGCAGAAGTATCCACCAGCGGAGAAACTTCACTCAGGAAACTGGCAGCTCGAGTCAACCATTTCCTACCAAGTCGATTCATCGAGAAATTCAACATAAGAGAGCGAAGCGTCCAGGAACTTACTGCCGCAATCGACGGACTATTCGGCGACTACTTCAAAATCGCCTTCTCGCCCGCCCGCCAATCCATCGCAAGTAACATAAGCCAACTCCCCGCCTCTTCCGAGCTAAGGGAGAGCATTTCATTTCTCAGCACAATCCAGAAAAAGCAAATCCCCACATTCGCTGGCGATACCGTCGGCGACATAATCACTTGGTCACAGTCGGTCCCCCTCAAGACGAGGGCAAAGTCAAAATTCATAAGCACCATCAAGGAACACATCGCAGTCGACACGGAGCCACGCCTCTTCAAGGAAAACAAGCATCAGTTTGGCATGGAAGCCATCACTGACAACCCCTTGTTCGAAGCGCTTGACTACACCGGGAGCGAAACAACAAGATTTTTCAATACATTAGTACGGTATCTTGGTCCGCTACGTGCCGATCCTAATGCAGCCCAAGGGTTCTCTCCTTCAAGCGAGGCTGACGATGTAGGAACTCGAGGGGAGTTCGCAGCAGCCGTATTTGATGCAAACAAACGGCGTGCTGTGCGGTCGTGGGACCCACGAAACAAGACCGTCATCACAACCACTCTAGAAAGAGCCATTGACGCCTGGGCGCAATACATCGGTATCGCACACCATATTTCAACGCGAGAAGCAGGTGTATCCGGCGTCAACTGGTATATTCAGCCACGCCCAACCTCCCACGATCTACCTCTGCAATCCGTTGGAGTAGGCGTCAGCCAAATCCTACCCATCCTTGTGACAGGGCTACTCGCACCGGAAGGGGCGGCGATTCTGATTGAGCAGCCAGAACTACACTTGCACTCCAGAGCGCAAGCTAGGCTTGGCGACTTCTTCCTTGGTCTGCACCACACAAAAAAGCAGTGCATACTCGAAACACACAGCGAATCACTCGTAAGTCAACTACGGCTACGCATAGTCGAAGCAGATGACGTCAGGAAGCAAACATCAATATACTTCATGAGCCAAGACGCCGACGGTTCTGCCTCTTTGGAACCCATCGAAATTTCGCCTGCCGGCAACATCACCAATTGGCCGGAGGGTTTTTTTGATGAGTCCCTATCGCAAGAGGACAAAATCACCAAGGCATCCGTAAAAAGGCGCGCCGAGGAGCGAGGGCGGCCGTGACTACATACTTGATTGAGCCACACCTAATATCACTACCCAACGATGACGAGCAGAGCGTACGCCACTGGTTTTCTGCACTGTCACGATGGCTAGACGAAGCACAACGTGCGCCACAAAACTGGTGTCATGTCACCAAATGCACCAACTCTCTTTACGAGAAAGACAAAGTGGCCTCCTTTCAAGAGTTTCGGCGCCTCTCCCAGAAATACAAGATTGACATAAACATAAGAACACTTTCACAGAACTTCAATTCATTCTTTCAAAACGAAGAGCTCGACATAGCAAATACAACTCAAATATCAGACATAACCCACAGCCATCCTCCAGCGATCAGCCCTGAAGTCTTCGACTTGCGAAACAAGGACTGCGCACCACACCTAGCAGAAGCCCTGAGCGCACTTGGATGCAACGAAGAACTCAACAATACAGACCTACCGTACATTGTGGGTCTTGAACTCGACCAAGGCCAGAACAAAGTCTCTCTAGCCTCTAATCCAGACCTCGTCGAAATGGGCGACGGTTCCATCCACGGCCCCCTAGACATTCAAGCGAACTTCCATCACATCAGCACCCCAAAAGACTTCTCAACAACAATCTCCCAAGAAGACTTCATCAACAACCCAGAGGCATCGTTCACTGCAACACTGCGCAGCCTGCTGCCTGAAATCTCCCCACGTCGGGACTTCATCCTTCACGATAAGTTTATCGATAGCTTGGTCTCGTCCACGCTGCTAACGGAGAACCTGACACTCACCCGGCTCATGCGCGCCTCTTCGGCAATAATCTGTCAGGAGGAACTCTCACTGAACTTATCAACAAGAGCCATAAGAGTGTCGGCTGCCGGGGATGCCAAACAAGTCAAAAGAACTCACGACGATGCCGCCGCTTGGCGCACAACAATAACGAAAAATGGCGCAGGGTGGAGACTCCACTACTGGATAATACCGAAAGCAGGAGACAAGAAAGAGACCGTTGAGTTCGTCTCAATACTCAGGGAATCAGACCCTGTATCCATTTCCGAGTAAAACTTCAGGCGATTCCGACCGTTCTGCGCCAAGTCTTAAATGTCGCCCGCAGACCTTGAAGCACATATCGGGCTTGTCACTCTCATCGCTAAACATGTCGTCTGAAATCTGAAGCATCCCCTCATTCTCATTTCTCTCTCTGAGCCCGCCTGCTCGGCCGCTCACGGGTTCTCCGAGGGGAAACTTCAAATGAGGGGATTGCTCAGGTCTGAAATCCCAACAGGGAGGAACGCTGAGTTTCGAGCATGGAGCCAGCCAATGTTTGAGACTACGCAGGGAACTGCCGTGCCGCCAACAGCGCGGCAGTGTCGACTCGCATCACTGCGGTACTAGAGGTATCGTGGAGACGTGATGCCTTCCGTCCAACAGCTCCGCCCGTTCGCCTACGCGCCCGTCCAGGCGTTCCTGCAAGCCTCCGGACCGGTGGTGCTGATCCAACAGCCACCGGAGCCGGTGTTCCAGCAGGTGGCGTTGCGGTTGGCGGAGGCGCGCACGGTGGGGATGGCGCACCGATCACGGCTGGTGGACCGGCTGCTGGTGATGCTCCAGGCGTTCGACTCGCTGGAGGTCCACTTCCTGGGGCCGGAGCAGGACGGGCAGGAGCTGCGGGTGGGGCGGATGGAGGGGTGCACGCTGATGGTGCACGACCCGTCCGTGTCGAAGCAGCACGCGGTGCTGCGCTGGCACGCGACGCAGGGGACGTGCTCGGTGAAGGACCTGGCGTCCATGAACGGCACCTGGCTGAACGCCGCGGAGCTGGGCGAAGGCGAGGAGCGGATGCTCACGGACGGGGACGCGCTGGCCTTCGGGGATGCGCAGTTCCTGTACCTGCGCGCGGAGACGCTGCACTCGCACCTGCGGCTCGCGAGCCCGGGTGGAGGGATGTGACTACTCGGCGGGAAGTTCGCGGTAGTGCACGTCGCTGGGGCCCAGGCGCTGTAGGACTTCGACGAAGCGCTCGCTGACGACGCGAGGGTTGGCCCCTTCGATGCCGAAGACGTCGAGCCCTTCCGGAATGGAGGAGCGCAGCAGCCAGCGCTTCGGCGGCAGGTCGAACGACTCGGGCTTGCCGCAGATGTCGCAGGCGGGCGTCTTCCATTCACCGATGCAGTCGGGATGCAGCCGGGCGAGGGGCCGAGCTTCCAGCTCGTAGAGCGCGGGCATCGTGCTTCGGCGCGACCGGAGCTCCATCCGGACCGCGATGATGCCCCGCAGCCCTTCGGCCTGGAGCAGATCCACCGCGTCCTCGCGAAGGACCAGCTCCCATGAAGGGTAGCAAGTCACCGGACCAAACCGGCCTTGTGCGGTTCCGATCATGGGTCCGAACGAGCCTCCCGCCCTGATGGGAAGCACGGAAGGAACAAAGGGACGAATGAGCGCTACCAGCCGATCGTATTCCGCGACGGACATGGGCCCCTTGGGCTCAGCCAGCACGGGCTCTTCCACGGCTGAGAGGTCCACGGAGGGAAAAGCATCCATCCATGCCCAGGGGCCGAACCTGGGACAGTCAACGCCTGACAGGTGCCATCGGTGGCGTGCCCGGTATTTTCCGCTCCACTGTCGCGGCTCGTCGAAGCTCGGGCTCTCGATAGAGAAGTAGCGCATGGCTTAGTCCTCGACGGGTACAGGCGCGAGTTCTACCTGCTGCCAGTACGTCATCGTCAGCCCAAAGAGTCCGTACTTCTGAATCATCGAGGAGGCATGTTCAAAGTACGCCGGTATCTGTGTGTCACCCCGCGCCCGGAGGATGAACGCATACCAATCCTGGTTCCAGGGCCCACCGTCCTTGCCCCGATGGATGCGCGCATGAACTTCCGCATCAATCGCGATGACGTACTTATGGATGTCGATGCGCTTGTCATCGAAGTGATCCTTGAACGCCTGAGGGAAGATGTGGTGCCGCTCCTTCGGCCGCTTCGCCCACTCCTGTTGAGCCTTCTCCCGGCGAAGCTCGCTGGGGAGCTTCTCTCGGGGATGCCAGCGGAAGACCATGACGGGCACCGCGTCTCGCGGTAGCCCCTGGGCACTTCCCCACGTCCGCTGCGGCCCGCTGCCGGGCGCCACGAAGATGGGCGCCACCGGCATGGCCCCTCGCGTCCGCACAATGCGGTTCGGTAACAGGTCCTCGCACCGGAACAGCGCGCAGACGTCGTCCTCGCAGACGTGCGTGAGGCACTGGTCCTCGTCGCTGGCTTCGCACTCGCGCGACTCCTCTGCTCTCGCCCATGCCTCTTGGGGCGAAGATACCGGTGCCGATGCACACCCCGACAGCAAGGTAACCCAAAGCCACAACCCCGCACGCATTCCGCCTCCGGTCCTCGCCCCTCTACTACGTTCGCTCTCACTCGACGCTCTTCAGCTGAAAGCCCAGGGGGTCGAGACGGTGCACTCGCACCTGCGGCTCGCGAGCCCAGTGCGAGGGATGTGACGGCGGCTCAGCCGACGGGCAGTTCCTGGTAGTGCACGTCGCTGGGGCCCAGGCGCTGCACGGTTTCGACGAAGCGTTCGCTGACGACGCGCAGGCGGGCCCCCGCGATACCGAAGACGTCGAGTCCTTCTGGAACGGCGGAGCGCAACAGCCAGCGCTTCGGTGGCAGGGAGTACGACTCGGGCCGACCACATACCGAGCATGGGGGCGTCTTGAATTCGCCGATGCAGTCGGGATGCAGCTTTGCCAGGGGCCGTGCATCCACTTCATAGAGCGCGGGCATGGTGCTCCGACGCGACCTGAGTTCCATGCGGACCGCGATGATGCCTTGCAGCCCTTTGGACTTGAGCAGTTCGACCGCGTCCTCCCGGAGGACCATCTCCCAAGGAGGGTAGCAAGTCACCGGGCCGAACCTGCCTTGCGCCGTCCCGCTCATGGGACCGAAAGAGGTTCCTCCCTTCACTGGAACGTCTGGAGGCAGAAGCGGCCGCACCAGTGCCACCAGTCGCATGTACTCCTCGAAGTTCGTGGGGCCTCGGACTTCATCGAGTGCGGGCTCTGAGAGGCTTGAGAGGTCCACGGAAGGATATGCCCCACTCCCCGACCAGGTTCCGCAACGGGGGCACTCGACGCCCGGCAGATGCCACCGATGGCGTGCCCGATACTCCCCGCTCCACATGCCTGACTCGTCGAAGTTCAGGCTGTCCACCGAGAAGTAGCGCATGAATCAGTCCTCGACGGATACAGGGGCAAGATCCACCTGCTGCCAGTACGTCATCGTCAAGCCGAAGAGTCCGTACTTCTGGATCATCCAGGAGGCATGCTCAAAGTAGACGGACATGGGTGCAGTGTCCTCCTGCCGGTTGATGAAGATACGCCAGTCTGCATTCCATGGCGCCCCTCTCTCTCCCTTATGGATCCGGGCATGCAGCTCCGCGTCGATCGCTATCACATACTGGTGGATGTCGATGCCCTTCCGCACGAACTCGTCCTTGAACGCCTGCGGGAAGATGTGGTGCCGCTCTTTCGGCCGCTTCGCCCACTCCTGTTGCGCCTTCTCGCGGCGAAGCTCGCTGGGCAACCTCTCTCGGGGATGCCAGCCGAAGACCATGACCGGCACCGCGTCGCCCGGCAGGCCCTGCGCGCTTCCCCACGTCCGCTGCGGCCCGCTTCCGGGCGCCACGAAGATGGGCGCGACCGGCATGGCCCCTCGCATCCGCACGATGCGCTTCGGTGCCAGGTCCTCGCACCGGAACAGCGCGCAGACGTCCTCCTCGCAGACGTGCGTGAGGCACTGATCCTCATCGCTGGCCTCGCACTCCCGCGACGCCTCTGCCCAGGCCTCTTGGGGTGAGGACACCGGTGCCGACGCACACCCCAGCAGCAAGACAACCCACAACCACGCGCGCATGTCGCCTCCGGTCCTCGCCCCTGCTCCTTCCCAGTCATTCCACGTTCTTCCGCTGGAGGCCCAGAGGGACGGAGACACTGCACTCGCACCTGCGGCTCGCGAGCCCGGGTGGAGGGAGGTGACGGCGGCTCAGCCGACGGGCAGTTCCTGGTAGCGCACGTCGCTGGGGCCCAGGCGCTGCACGGTTTCAACGAAGCGTTCGCTGACGACGTGCAGGTTCGCGCCTTCGACCCCGAAGACGTCGAGCCCTTCGGGCACGGAGGAGCGCAGGAGCCAACGCTTTGGCGGCAGGGAGAATGACTCGGGCTTGCCGCAGAGGTCGCAGGCGGGCGTCTTCCATTCGCCAATGCAGTCGGGATGCAGCCGGGCGAGGGGCCGGGCTTCCAACTCGTAGAGCGCGGGCATCGTGCTCCGACGGGACTTGAGCTCCATCCGGACCGCGATGACGCCTTTCAGGCCTTCAGCCTTGAGCAACTCGACCGCGTCCTCGCGGAGGACCACCACCCACGAAGGCCAGCAGGTCACAGGGCCGAACTTGCCTTGGGCGGTTCCGACCATGGGCCCGAACGTACAACCCGCGTAGAGGGGAAGCTCGGGGGGAACGAAGGGGCGCACGAGCGCAGTCAATCGTTTGTATTCAGGGAGGGACATGGGTCCCTTCCACTCAGAGAGCGCGGGCTCCGCGACCTCGGACAAATCCACCGAGGGGAAGGCATCCATCCCCGCCCACGGACCGAACCTGGGACACTCGACCCCGGAGATGTGCCATCGGTGGCGAGCCCGGTACGAACCCGTCCAGTGCCCTGCTTCATCGCCCTTCAGGCTCTCGACCGAAAAGTAGCGCATGGCTCAGTCCTCGGCTGGAAGCGGCAGGAGATCCACCTGCTGCCAGTACGTCATCGTCAGTCCAAAGAGTCCGTACTTCTGAATCATCAGGGAGGCATGCTCAAAGTATTCGGGTATCTGGGCTCCGTCGCGCCGCCGCTGGATGAACGCATCCCAATCCCGGTTCCATGGCCCCCCTCGCTCGCCCCGATGGATGCGTGCATGCACTTCCGCATCGATGGCGATGACGTATTGGTGGATGTTGATCCCTTTTTCCTCGAAGTGATCCTTGAACGCCTGCGGGAAGATGTGGTGCCGCTCCTTCGGTCGCTTCGCCCACTCCTGTTGCGCCTTCTCGCGGCGAAGCTCGCTGGGGAGCTTCTCTCGGGGACGCCAGCGGAAGACCATGACGGGCACCGCGTCGCCCGGCAGGCCCTGCGCACTTCCCCATGTTCGCTGCGGCCCGCTTCCGGGCGCCACGAAGATGGGTGCCACCGGCATGGCTCCCCGCGTCCGCACGATGCGCTTTGGTGCCAGGTCCTCGCACCGGAACAGCGCGCAGACGTCGTCCTCGCAGACTTGCGTGAGGCACTGATCCTCGTCGCTGGCCTCGCACTCCCGTGACGACTCGTTCGAGGGTAAGGGCCCGGGTGCGGATGCACACCCCAGCAGCATCACCAGCCACAGCCACCCGACACGGGCGCCGGCCCCGGAGATTCTTCTCATTTTCCTGTTATTCCACGTTCACTCTCGTGGAGCCCGGGAGGCGAGCAATCCGGTCACGGGGCACAGCGCGCTGTCAGGCGAGCCGTTATCCTCGGGGTTCCTCACACCGAGAGCGCGCACACCATGGGAAGGCTGTTGGTCCTGCTGTTCGTCTACCTGGGCGCGTACCTCGTGCTGCGCAGGCTGTTGCCCGTCGTCACCCGAGGCTGGCGCCATGGCGTGCTGTTGGGCCTCTCTGTCTTCGCGTTCGCGGCGTGGACCGTGCCCGCTGTCACGGGCTACGGCCTGCACCACACGCCTCCGGCCCTCGTGCCGGTGAAGCTGTTCGCCGTGGTGTGGAGCATCGCCGCGCTGCTGGTGATGCTGATGGGCCCGCCGTTCCTCATCCTCAAGCTGCGCGCCGAACGCCGCCAGCAGGCCGCGCCTCCCGGCGTGAACCTGGAGCGCCGCAACCTCCTGGTGAAGGCCGGTCAGGCCATGCCCGTCCTCGCCATTGGAGCCAGTGGCGTGGGCGTCGTGAGCGGCAGCCTGGGCTTCACCGTTCGTGAGGTGGAGGTGAAGTTGCGCGGCCTCCCCGCAGCGCTCGACGGCTTCCGCATCGGGCAGATCACCGACGTGCACGTGGGACCCTTCATCTCGCCCGAGTACCTGCGCGGCGCCGTGGAGGTGATGAACACCGCGGGCGTGGACCTCCAGGTGATGACCGGCGACCTCATCGACGACGTGAACCAGGTCGACGAGACGATGGCCGCCCTCGCCTCCACGACGGCCCGCCACGGCATGCTCGCGGTGCTCGGCAACCATGAGCACTGGCGCGGGCTCGATGAAGTCCTGGGCGGCTATGAGCAGTTGGCCCAGCGTGGCGCGCCAGTCCGGCTGCTGGTGGATGAAGCCCACGTGCTGGAGCACGGCGGCCAGCGCGTGCGCGTGGTGGGCGTGGACTTCCCCATGTCCGGCGCCAGCCGCACCGGGAAAGAGCGCCGCTGGCAGCGCTCAGCGGAGACAGCCTTCAAGGACGGGAACCCGGACGACGTGGTGCTCTGCCTCTCCCACCACCCGGACTTCTTCCCCTACGCCGCCGAGCGCGGCGCCCGCCTCACGCTCGCGGGCCACACGCACGGCGGACAGGTGGCCTTCCTGGGGATTCCCCTGTTCGGCTTCGCCTTCAAGCACATGCTGGGCCGCTACCGCTTCAAGGACAGCCACCTCTACGTCTCCGGCGGCACGGGGCACTGGCTCCCCTTCCGCATCGGCGTCCCTCCCGAGGTGACGCTGCTCACGCTGCGCAGCGCCTGAAGCGCGGACTACTGCCGCGCGCCTGCGTCGAGCAGCCGCAGCGGCGTATCCCGTCCCATGGCGATGAAGGGCGCCCAGTAGTGCGGATGGGGCTGCGCCCTTCGCAGCTCCCGCATCGCTTCACGCAGCGCCGTGGCCAGGCCCTCGCCGCCGAGCAGGTGGCGATAGTAGGTCTCCATCAACGTACGCGTCGTCGCGTCGTCCACCTTCCAGAGACTCATCACCACCGTCTCCGCGCCCGCCACCAGGAAGGCCCGGCGCAGGCCGTAGACGCCCTGGCCACGCCGGACCGCGCCCCGGCCGGTGTCACACGCGGACAGGACCACCAGCTGCGTGCCCCACAGGTCCAGGCCCGCCAGCTCCAGCGCCGTCACCAGCGCGCTGTCGGAAGCACTCTTCTCCGTCTCTCCCGCGAGCAACAAGCCGGAGCGCAGCAGCGGATCCGGCGGGCGCGCGGCCTGCGGATCCTCGCCCAGCGCTCCGAAGGTCGCGACGGCTCGCGCGTTCTCGGGCGCGGCGGCGTCCTCCAGGAAGAAGCCGTGGGTCGCCAGGTGGAGGATGCCCGGCGTGCTCAGGTGCAGCAGCCGCTCCTTGGTCGCCTTCGGTCCCAGGAACAGCTGAGCCTGCGGGAACAGGCGCTGGATGGCCTCCGCCTCCTCCCGCGAGCCCGGCAACGGAACCGGCGCCCAGTCACGCGCCACCAGGTCCTCGCGCCTCAGCGAAGGCGAACGCTCCGCCACCACGGACGCGCCTCCCGCGGGGAGCGGGGACGTCTGGAGCCCCGTGTTGAACGCGGGATCCGCCAGCACCACCACCGAGGACGCCGGCCTCCGCTGCTGGGGCCGGGGCAGCAGATCCTTCCCGGAGGTGACGTAGGTGAAGTCGTAGCTGTCCACCAGGTACCGCCGGCCGTCGTGCAGCGCCGCGAAGGGCACCAGCGCCAGCTGACCATCCGGTGAGAGGAAGAGGCGGCGGGCCTTCCCCAACAGCGGGAGCAGCGGTTGGAACGCGAGCCGGTAGAGCGCGTGCGCGGAGTCCTCGAAGGCGGCGTCCCGGCGGGCCAGCGCGTCACGCAGGCTGGAGGCCGCGGCTTCGATGGGCGCCGCGGGCCCCAGGTCCAACGCGCGGATGTTCCCGTCGGGCAGCAGCACCAATGCCAGACAGCGGAGCTGGGCCGTGCCCCTTCCCAACACGAGGGGACGGTCCTCATAGGTGATGAACTCCACGAGGGCACCATCGTCCGGCAGGGCTCCCGCGACGCGGTCGACGATGTCATCCGGCGCGGGCAGCGCGGCCAACGCGCGCAGCGGCGCGGAACGGCTGGCGAGCGTCGCCTCCAACGCATCGCCCTGCTCGGTCAGCGCCGTGAGCTGTCGCTGATAGGAGGACGGCGTGAGCGCTCCGGGCCCGTGGAGCGAGAGACTGGCCAGCTGGGTGCGCAGCTTGCGCAGCTGCTCGAAGGTGCCGCGCTCCTCCGCGCCCAGGCTCCGGTAGACCGCTCGGGAGATGTCCGCCGTCTCCTCCACGGAGCGGCCCTTGAGCAGCAACGCGGCGCTCAATGCCAGACGCCGGACGTTGGCGGAGTCCGGGTGCGCTCGCACGAGCGCGTAGAGCTGCTCCTCGTCCGCGCGCAGGTGCTGGAGGAAGCTGGCCAACCGGGCCTCGGAGAACTCGAGCGCCTCGCGACGCAGGCGCTGCTCGGAGACTCCGAAGGCGCGCGTGAACAAGGGCACCGCGTCGTCCAGGCGGTGCTGCGCCAGACGCAGGAGCGCCAGGTTGTTGAGCGACGCAGCGAGGTCCGGATGATTCCGGCCCAGCACGGCTTCACGAATCGCCAGCGCGCGCTCGTAGAGCGGCTCCGCCTGGCTGTACTTCCCCTGGTCCCGGTAGAGCGTGGCCAGGTTGTTGAGCGACCCCGCGACGTCCGGATGCCTCTTGCCGAGAACCTCCTCCCAGATGGCCAGCGCCCGCGCGTAGAGCGGCTCCGCCTGGCTGTACTTCCCCTGCTTCCGATACAGCGTGGCCAGGTTGTTGAGCGACGCCGCGACGTGCGGATGGTGCGTTCCGAACGCCTTCTCCCAGAGGGCCAGCGCCCGCGCGTAGAGCGGCTCCGCCTGGCTGTACTTCCCTTGCGCCTGGTAGAGCGTGGCCAGGTTGTTGAGCGCGGCGGCCAGGTCCGAAGGGCTGCCGTCCGTCGCCGCCTCGCGGATGGCCAGCGCCCGCGCGTAGAGCGGCTCCGCCCGGTCATACAGCCCCTGGTCCTGATAGAGATTGGCCAGGTTGTTGAGCGAGTCCGCGACCAACGGATGCTTCTTGCCCAGCGCCTCCTCCCGGATGGAGAGTGCGCGCAGGCCCAGCGGCTCCGCCCGGCCGTACTGGCCCTGGTCCTGGTAGAGCGTGGCCAGCGTGTCGAGCGAGTCCGCGACCAGCGGATCCTCCTTGCCCAGCGCCGACTCGCGCAGGGCGAGCGCCCGCACGTAGAGCGGCTCTGCCCGGCCATACAGCCCCTGCTCCCGGTAGAGCAGCGCCAGGTTGTTGAGCGAGTCCGAGACGGTGAGGTGATGCTTGCCGAGCACGGTCTCCCTCAAGTCCAACGCGCGCGAGTAGAGCGGCTCCGCGCGGCTGTAGAGCCCCTGCTGCTGGTAGAGGTTGGCCAGGTTGTTGAGGGACTCGGCGAAGGCGGACTGGTTCTCGCTGAGGGTCACCTCCTGGCTGGCGAACGCCCCCATGCGGCGACGCTTGTCCAGGCTGAACAGGTTGTTCGTCCGCCGGGACATCGCGTGCCCATGGTCGTAGAAGCCCCCGGCCTGACGGTCCGTCTCCATGGCGGGCGAGGCGGCGAAGCCGAGCAGCCTGGCCACCGTGACGGCCTTCACCGCGTCGTCGTTCACCACCGCTTCCCGGATGGCCAGCGCGCGCTCGTGAACGACGCCCGCCCGGGCGAAGTCTCCCTGGAGGCGGTACACCTCCCCCAGCAGGCTCAGGCAGTAGGCGACGTCCGGATGCGAGTCCCCGAGCACGGCCTCCCGCAGCGCCAGGGCGTGCGCACCGGGCGCCACGGCCTCCGCGTACCGACCCTCCTCGTAGAGCGTCGCGGACTGCTCGTAGGCCTGGAGCGCGTCCTTCAGCCGCGGATCCGAGGGTTCCCGCCCCACCGGCATGAGCGAGGCACACCCCAGTGCCATCATCACCATGCACCCGAGAACCCACCGCATGCCGACTCCTCCTGGAGACCGAGGCTGACCCAGCCGCCTCCCCCCTGTCCGACTTAGAGGCAGGGACCCCAGGAATCATGCAGGAACATGTGCGCGGAGCGACGCCTACTGGCCATACCCCCGGAATTGCTGGAACACGCGCTCCATTTCCGCGTCGTCCAGCACCACGGGCTCGCCCAGTTGGAGCGCGCGCCAATACATGGCCGCCAGCGTCTCCACCTCCACCGCCAGCTTCCAGGCCGCGGCCAGGTCCATGCCCACGGCGACCATGCCGTGGTTGGCCAGCAGACACGCCTTGCGGCCCTCCAGGGCCACCATCATGTGCCTCGCCAGCTCCGGCGTGCCGAAGGTGGCGTACTCGGCGCACCGGATGTCCGTGCCGCCCGCCGCGGACACCATGTAGTGGAAGGCGGGGATGCCCCGGCGCAGGCAGGCCAGCGTGGTGCTGAACATGCTGTGCGTGTGCAGCACCGCGCCCACCTCCGGCCGCGCCTGGAAGATGTCCCGGTGCAGTTGCCACTCGGTGGACGGCTTGCGGTGGCCCTCGTGCGAGCCGTCGAAGCGCATGAGGACCAGGTCCTCCGGCGTCATCGTCTCGTAGTTCATCCCGGACGGCGTGAGGAGGAAGCCGCCCTCCACCCGCTGGCTCAGGTTGCCGGACGTGCCCTGGTTCAGCCCGGAGGTGTTCATCCGCCGCGAGGTGGCCACCATCGCCTCGCGCAGTGCCTGGTGGCCCCCCGCCCCGCTCACTTCGCGGGGCTCCGCTGAGCGCGCCGCTCCGGGAAGAGGGACAGCATCCCCTCCTCCGTCGCGGGACACACGCCGCGCTCCGTGACGAGCGCCGTCACCAGCCGCGCGGGCGTCACGTCGAACGCGTAGTTCGCGGCGGGGCTCCCCGGAGGCGTAATCCGCACCGTGGCGATGTCTCCCGAAGGCAGCCGGCCCGTGACGTCACTGAGCTCCGTGCCGTCACGCTGCTCGATGGGGATCTCCTTCACGCCGTCCTGGATGGTCCAGTCGATGGTGGGCGACGGCAGCGCCACGTAGAACGGCACGCCGTTGTCCTTCGCGGCCAGCGCCTTCAGGTACGTGCCGATCTTGTTCGCCACGTCCCCGCGCGCGGTCGTGCGGTCCGTGCCGACGATGCACAGGTCCACTTCCCCGTGCTGCATCAGGTGCCCACCGACGTTGTCGGCGATGACCGTGTGCGGGACGCCGTGCTGTCCCAGCTCCCACGCCGTCAGCACCGCGCCCTGGTTGCGCGGGCGGGTTTCATCCACCCAGACGTGCAGGGGCAGGCCCGCGTCGTGCGCCAGGTACATGGGAGCCAGCGCCGTGCCCCAGTCCACCGTGGCGAGCCAGCCGGCGTTGCAGTGCGTGAGCACGTTGAGCCGCCCCTTGCGGCCCTTCTTGTCCCACGCCTCCTGGAACAGCTTCAGCGCGTGCTCGCCGATGGCGCGGTTGATGGCCACGTCCTCGTCGCACAGCGCCGCCGCGTGCCGGTACGCCGCCTCCACGCGCTCCGACGGCTTCAGCGGCGCGAGCACCTGGCGCATCCCGTCCAGCGCCCAGTGCAGGTTCACCGCCGTGGGCCGCGTGGCCCGGAGCATGGTCAGCGCCTTCTCCAGCGCGCCGTCGGACGCGTCCTGGCGCATGGCCAGACACACGCCGTACGCCGCCGTGGCGCCGATGAGTGGCGCGCCGCGCACCAGCATGCTGCGGATGGCATGGCCCGCTTCGTCCGCCGTGGACAGCTTCACCTTCACGAACGCGTGCGGCAGGCGCGTCTGGTCGATGACGCCGACGCTCCAGCCGTCGGACTCGACCCAGATGGAGCGCATCGGAACGCCTTGGACTTTCATCGCCGTGTCTTCCTTGTCCGGCCGTTCAGCGCTTGAGGACGCGGCCCGCCACCGCGGAGAGCTTCTCCACCATGGCCGGGTCGCGCGCGTCGGGCGACGTCATGATGGCGTGCTCCAGCGCCGTCTGGCAGCCGGCGTGGCACGGGGTGGAGTGCTGGCTCACGAGCGGCGCGATGTTCTTCACCACCCCGCGCGCCTTGCCCGCGTTGCCCAGCAGCACCGCGATCACCTGATCCACCGTCACCGCGTCGTGGTCCGGATGCCAGCAGTCGAAATCCGTGACCATCGACACGCTCGCGTAGCAGATCTCCGCCTCACGGGCGAGCTTGGCCTCCGGCATGTTGGTCATGCCAATCACATCGCAGCCCCACTGCCGGTACATCTTGCTCTCCGCCAGCGTGGAGAACTGCGGGCCCTCCATCACCAGGTACGTGCCACCGCGCACGACCTTGATGTCCAGGCCCTCGCACGCGGCCATCACCGCGTCACCCAGGCGCGAGCACGTGGGCTTCGCCATGGACACGTGCGCCACCAGCCCCTGCGAGAAGAAGCTCTTCACGCGCGCGAAGGTGCGGTCCACGAACTGGTCCACCACCACGAAGGTGCCCGGCGGCAAATCCTCCCGCAGGCTGCCCACCGCGGAGACGGAGAGGATGTCCGTCACGCCGCTGCGCTTGAGCGCGTCGATGTTCGCGCGGAAGTTCAGCTCCGACGGCGGAATCTTGTGCCCGCGACCGTGGCGCGGCAGGAACACCACCGGCTGGTCGCCGATGCGCCCGAAGCAGAACTCGTCCGACGTCTCACCGAACGGCGACGACACCCGGCGCCACGAGACATCCGTCAGGCCATCAATCTGATACAGGCCGCTGCCGCCGATGATGCCCAGCACGGGCTTGTTGGAACTCGACATGGGGGAGGCTCCGCTCCGGGAAAGCTCGGGATGAGGAATCAATTCAAGACACGTGCGCGAACGGGTCGAGCGACGTGAAGTCGTGGAACACCGGGTGCCCGTGGCCCGGCGGCAGGGCCACCTCGCCCCGGTCCAGGGCCGCGGTGCGGAAGCCCGCCTGCTTCGCCGCGTCCAGCTCCGCCGTGTTGTCGGAGAGGAACAGGATGTCGCCGGGAGGCAGCTCCAGCGCCTGGGCAATCTTCGTGTACGACGGCGCCTCCACCTTGGGTCCGGTGGTGGTGTCGAAGTAGCCGGAGAACACCGGCGTCAGGTCCCCTTCCACGCTGTAGCCGAAGATGAGCCTCTGCGCGGCGATGCTGCCGGAGGAATAGACATACAGGCGCAGGCCCTTGCTGTGCCATTCACGCAGGGCCCGGGCCGCGTCCGAGTGGACGTGGCCCTTGATTTCGCCGCGCGCGTAGCCGTCCGCCCAGATGAGCCCCTGGAGCGTCTTGAGCGGCGTGGCCTTGCGGTCCTCGTCCAGCCAGCGCTGGAGCAGCGCGACGGTGCCCACCTCGTCCAGGCCGGGCTCGCCCGCGAGCGTGCGGGCGTCGGACAGGCACTGGCGCACGGCGGCCTGCTGCCCGTGCGTGGCGATGTACTCCGCCAGGTGCTTCCGGGCGAAGGGGAAGAGGACGTCCTTCACGAAGGCGATGGAGCTGGTGGTGCCTTCGATGTCCGTGACGACCGCCTTGGGGGCACTCACGGCGCGTACTTGGGGAAGCGCTCGGCGATGGTCTCGCCGGTGAAGTGGCCCACCCAGCCATCCGGGCGGATGAAGAAGCGGATGGCGGCGAACCGGGGCGCGGCGCCCATGTCGAACCAGTGCTTCATGCCTTCCGGCACGCTGATGAGGTCGCCCCGCGTGCACTCCACCTGGAAGACCTTGTCGCCCGCGTGCAGGTAGAAGCAGCCGCTGCCCTCCACCATGATGCGCGACTCGTCCTCCGTGTGGGCGTGCTCGGAGAGGAACTTCGCGCGGGCGGCCTCCACGTTGGGCGCGTCCGGCTTGATGCGCGCCACGTCCACGGTGTTGTAGCCGTGGGCCTTCATCTCCGCGTCCACCACGTGCTTGTAGGCCGCGAGGACCTCTTCCTGGCCCGCGCCGTCCGGCAGGTCCACGGACGCGTCCACGCGCTCGAAGCGCACGCCCGCGGGCTTCAGCTCGCGACGGATGTCCTCGGGTTCGGTGAAGACGCCCAGCGGCGCCTCCGGCTGGTGGTCGTTGTAGACAATCAGCTTGCTCATCGCCGCACCTTCATCTTCTCGAGTTCGTACGTCAGCAGGTGTTCCAGCGCCACCACATGGCGGCGGGCCTCGGCCATGCTCCGGCCCCAGGTGTAAAGCCCGTGGCCGGCAATGAGATACGCGACCAGGTCCGTGCGTTTCGCGAGCATCGCGGTCACCTTGTCCGCGAGCCGGGGGATGTCCTGGTCGTTGGGGAAGATGGGGATGGACACCGCCGCCTCGTGCGTGCGCGTGTCGCCCAGGGCCTTGAGCAACTCGAAGTCCTGGAGCACCAGCTCGCCCTCCGGCAGTCGCAGGTTCGACAGGAGCGCGGCCACCACGGAGTGCGTGTGCAGCACGGCCTGCGCCTCCGGCCGGTCTCTGTACAGCTGCAGGTGAAGGGGCGTCTCCGCGGACGAGCCCTTGGGCGGCGGCGCGTGGATGTCCGCGACCAGGATGTCCGCCTCCACCAGCTCGCCCTTGTCCACGCCGGAGCGGGTGACGGCGGCGGTGCGGGCATCCAGCCTGCGGGAGAAGTTGCCACTGGTGGCGGGCACGAAGTTGCGCACGCTGAGGAAGCGGCCCACTTCGACGATTTCACGGGCCGCTTCGGACAGGGTCGCGGCGGGGGCCGGGTCGATGCTCATCCATCCCTCGGGGGAGCTTGAGGACGCGATGAAACATCGCGTTGATGACACCGAGCATAATCCGGCGCTCACCGGTAGGCGCAAGGGAACGCAACGCAGGACGTCATGCGTCCTGCCGGGCCGCTCAGGTCCCGTCGAGCGCGAACTTCGCCAACCGCGCGAGATCCTGCTGACCCTCCCGCTCCAGCACGTCGTTGTGGCCCGCGCCTGGCACGGTCACCACGAGGGCGTGCGGGAAGCGCTGGCCCAGCGTGCGGCCCATGTCCACGGGGACCACTTCGTCCTGCTCGCCATGGATGATGAGGACGGGGATGGGGATGTCCTTGGCCTTGTCGAGCGACTGGTAGCGGTCGCGCATCAGCAGCGACACGGGCAGGAAGGGCATGGTGCGCTGGCCCATGGCGACCATGGACGTGTACGGGGACACCAGCACCATGCGTGCACCGTAACCGCGCCGGGCCATCTCCACGGCGACGCCGGTGCCCAGGCTGCGTCCGCTGAGCACGATGTCCTCTGGCTTCACGCCCTGCTCACGGAGGAACTGGAGCGCGGCCTCCGCGGACGCGTACAGACCCGCCTCGGACGGACTGCCCGGCGACGCGCCGTAGCCGGGGTACTCGACCGCGAGGAAGCCCAACCCCACGTCCCCGAGCGCCTGGCCCAGGCCCTGCTGCCACAGGAGCTGCTCGCCGTTGCCGTGGAAGTGCACCACGGTGCGGGCTCCCGGAGGCGCGGGCAGATAGAAGCGGTCCACGTTGAGGCCCGAGGCCAGCGGTACCACGCCGAAGCCCGGCTGGTCGCGCAGGTTCGCGGGCTCCGTGTGGGGCGCGGGGTAGATGAGGGAACGCTGCGCGGCGAAGGCGAGGGCGCACAGCGCGAGGTACAGCATGCCAGTGACGAGGACGAAGGCCATGAGGAGGCGGCGAAAGCGTTGCACGCCGCCAGTCCATCACACCGTGCGCGTCCGAGGCGACACCCGTGATGCGCCCGTCCGTCTCAGTGCAGCATCGCGCCGAAGAGCGACATGCCCAGGTTCACCGCCGACGCGATGACCAGGCCCGCGCCCACCAGGCCCGCCACCGTGAGGGCCATGGGGTTGCGGTCCGCGGCGCGCAGGCCCTTGTGCAGGGTCTTCTTCAGCATCGTGCGCTGGCAGTGCACGTGGATGCGGCCCTCCAGCGCGGCCTGCAGCTGCGCCACCATGTCGTCCACGGACTCGAAGCGCTCCTTGGGGTCCTTGCTCATCCCCTTCTTCACGAACCACATCAGCTCCGCGGGCACCGGGCCCTGCGCGCTGTTCTTGTGCATGGACCCCATGTCCAGCGTGCGCTTCTGCACCGCCGTCATGATGTCCGGCACCGACTGGATGCCATCCAGGTAGTGCGACAGCGACAAGAGCTCGTGGAAGAGGACCGACAGGCTGTAGACGTCGCTGCGCGCGTCCATCGTGTCGTGCTCGCCGCGCGCCTGCTCCGGGGACATGTAGAGCGGCGTGCCCACCACGGAGCCCAGCTCCGTGTGCAGCGGCCGGGCCGAGTGCAGGTCCGTCGGCGTGCCCTCCGGGAGGGCCCTGTCGGAGGCCGCACCCACGCGGCGCGCGAGGCCCCAGTCCAGCACCGTCACCTCGCCAAAGGGGCCCACCATGATGTTCGCGGGCTTGATGTCGCGGTGGATGAAGCCCTTGCCGTGCGCGTACGACACCGCGTGCAGCACGCCCAGGAAGATCTGCACCCGCACCTGGAACGGATAGCGCACCAGCGCGTCCAGCTCCGAGTGGCGCAGCCGGGCGATGATGGACTCCAGCGTCTCGCCCTTCAGGTGCTTCATCAGGAAGTAGTACCGGCCCTGCTCATCCACGCCCACGTCGTGCACGGGCGCGATGTTCGGGTGGTCCAGCATGCCCACCGTGCGGATCTCCTCCACGAAGCGCAGCACGCGGTCCAGGTCCGCGCCCGGAGGCAGCCGCTTGAGCGCGACCTCCCGCTCGATGTCGTGGTCGCGGATGAGCACCACCTCGCCCATGCCGCCCTGCCCCAGCGGGCGCACTTCTTCAAAGCGTTCGCGCTGCAGCGGCACCACGCTGGGCTGCTGGCCCTTCCACTCCACGCGCGGCAGCACCGTGTTGCGTCGCTGGGTCGTGGACCCACCGGGCGCCAGCGTGGGCGCCAGCGCGGCGGCTCCCGAGTTCGGAGAAATGAGCGTGTTTTCCAGGCCGACCGCGAGCGTTTGACTCATGGGACGCCAGGAATAGCAGGCACTCCCCGCGCGCGCCCACATACGCGCAGTCCATGATGCAAACGCGCGAAACTACAAGGCCAGCAGGCGGCCAGGCGTCACCCCGCGGGGGTGAAAGGCACGTCCAGCACCGGCAATTTCGTAGCGCCGGGCAGGTCGTAATGCCACCACTCCATCCGGTTGCGCTGGAAGCCGGCGCCCTCCATGGCCTTGCGCAGCACCTCGCGGTGTTCGCGTGAGGCGGGGGTGCCGCCGGTGTAGCCGTGGTGCGCCGCGGGGGTGAAGTCGTCGAAGGGGGTGGGCATCTCCACCTCCGCCCCGTCCTTCGTCACCAGGGTCAGGTCCACCGCCCCACCCCGGTTGTGGTTGGAGCCCTTGCGCGGGTCCGCCACGTAGCCGGGCTTCGGCAAAATCTTCCACATCTCGTACTGCACCGCGCGCGGCCGGTAGCAGTCGAACACCTTCAGCCGGTAGCCCAGGGGGCGCAGCGCGTCCGCGGCCTGCGTCAGGCGCTTCACCGAGTCCGGCAACAACAGACACCGCGCGCCATCCGGATACACCTGCCGCTTGAGGAAGTTGTCCTTCGTCGCGTAGCGCAGGTCCAGCACCAGGTCCGGGATGACGGTGGTCGCGTCCACCAGCTCCACCTTCGGCGCGGCGGGCTTCGGCTTCGCGGCCTTCGCATCCTCTGCGAGAACAGGGGAGCTTCCGAGCAGCGCCAGGGACAGCGTGAGGCCCGCCGCGGCGCGCATCAGCGCACCCCGTCCGTGTACACGGTGGGGTCCGGCACTCCCGCTTCCTGGAAGCCCTTGGCGCGCAGGAGGCAGCTGTCGCAGCGGCCACACGCGCGCCCCTGGGCGTCCGGGTCGTAGCAGGAGTGCGTCATCCCGTAGTCCACGCCCAGCTTCACGCCGGCCTGGATGATCTGCGCCTTGGTGAGGCCGGAGAGCGGCGCGTGCACCTTGAAGGTCGCGCCCTCCACGCCCGCCTTGGTGGCCAGCTGGGCCATGGTCTCGAAGGAGCGGATGAACTCCGGGCGGCAGTCCGGATAGCCGCTGTAGTCCACCGCGTTGACGCCGATGTAGAGGTCCGTGGCGCCCACCACCTCCGCCAGGCCCAGCGCCATGGAGAGGAACAGCGCGTTGCGAGCGGGCACATAGGTGACGGGCACGTCGTGGGACATGTCGTCCTCCGAGCGGTCCTTGGGCACCGGGATGTCGTCCGTGAGGGCGGAGCCGCCCACCTGCCGCAGGTCCACCGTCACCACGCGTACGTCGCGCACGCCCATGATGGCCGCGACCTTCTTCGCCCGCTCCAGCTCCACCGAGTGGCGCTGTCCGTAGGCGATGGACAGGCACACCGGCTCGAAGCCGTCCGCCTTCGCCATCGCCAGGCACGTCGTTGAGTCCAGGCCTCCGGACAGGAGCACCACCGCACGCTTCGCCATTCCATCCTCCACTTCGGGGCGGCGCACGTTACACGACGGGGACAGGCCCCGGGTGTTTCAGTCGATGCGGTCGCCGCTCACCGTGTACACGGTGGTGCAGGTGACCGGGTTGCATTTGCAGCTCGCTCCCTTGCCCGGCAGGAAGATGTCCGTGAGCGAGCCGCACGCGAGCGACACGTCGTAGCCGTTCTCCGTGGGCGCGGGGAGGTCGCCCTCCGGCACGCCGCCGTCCAGGCGCTTGCAGTCGCGGGCCACGTTGCGCGCCTGGCTGTCGCTCAGGAGCATGACGTTCATGGCCTCCTCGATTTCGGAGTCCTCGCAGCCGGTGCCGCACGAGTCGCGGCGCGCGACGGCGCGGTGGGTGGAGGACACGCTCTGGCCGGTGTAGCCCGCGTCGCGCGAGAACCCCTGCACGGTGAAGAAGCCCGTGCCCGCGTCCGTGTCGCGGGAGAAGGTGCCCTCGAAGTAGAAGCTGCCCGCGTCGTCCAGCTGCGCGAAGTCTCGCGCGCCCGCGTCACACGTGGTGCGCGCCGCGTCCAGCTTCGCCTGGAAGCGGAACGTCCCCATCACCTGGTTTCCCGGGTAGACGGGGTCGGAGAAACAGCCCACCGCCACGGCCAGGACCGCCGCGGGGAAGAGCGCCACTGCCAGTCGCTTCAGGTGCATGAGGCGCTCCAGGTTAGGCGTCCAGCGACGCCAGGGCCAATTGGCGGAAGGCTTCGCTGCGGGACAGCACCGCACCCACATCCACGCTGGCCGGGTCACCGCCACGCACGTCCGAGTCCAGCCGCGCCAGCACGCGCCCCGCCGCCAGCGTCGCGGGCATCGCACGCCAGGCCGCCACCGCCGCGTCCTCCCACGTCAGCACCGCGCCGGGACGGGTGAGCTCCACGCCCTCCGAGCCCAGCGCCAGCGCCAGCGCGCACAACCAGCCCAGCTCCACCGCGCCGAAGCAGCCCAGCGCGCCCGCGCCCAGCACCAGCGCGTCCGGCGACGTGAGGTACGCCTCCACGCCGCCGCGAGGGTCCACGGACACGCGGACGGCTTCCGCGCCCAGCGACTCGAGCACCGGCTTCAGCGCGACGTGCAGCCGCGCGAGGCTCGACTCCGTCACCGGCACCAGGCCGTCCGGCTCCGGGTGCTGGAAGTCCTGCGCGGGACGCTCCAGCCTGGACACGGGCGCGCGCGGCGCGGGGGCGTCGCTGCTCACGAGCGCGGCGCCGATGCCGTCCGTGCGCTCCGCCTCCGGACGTCCCAGGGCGTGCAGCGCTTCCGCGTACAACGTCCAGCCGTCCACGTCCGGCCACTTCTCACGCAGGAGCGCGGGCCAGAAGCGCACCGCGAGCACCGCGCCGTCCGGGGACGGAGAGAAGCGCTCGGTCACCCACCGCGTCAGCGCGGGCGTGAGCTGATTCGCGTCCGCGAGCCGCTCCGCCAGGCGCACCGCCGGGCCCACGAGCTGCGCGTCCAGGTAGCCACGGAGGATGACCTCCAGCTCCGCGGGGTCCTGCGTGAGGCGCTCGCGCAGCCGCAGCGCTTCGCCCACCAGGCCGCGCGCTTCCGCGAACTTCACGCGGCGGGACAGCCGCTCGTCCGTGTCCGGGAGCTGCTCCAGCTGCGAGGCCGCTTCGGCCCAGCGCTGCTGCGCTTCGTAGGCGTCCGCCAGGCGCTCGCGGTACGGCGTCCACGCGTCGGAGCCCGCGAGCTTCGCGAGGGTGTCCGCCAGCGTGAGGAACACCGTCGACTCGCGCGCCTCGTCCACCAGCGCGAGCAGCGCCTGCACGGCAGCGAGGCTGTCCGCGTCGTCGGTGAGGGCGGCCTCGAAGGCCTCGCGCGCCTCGGCGGGCTGGGCCAGCGGGCCTTGCAGCAGCTCACCGCGCTCCAGGTGCAGCAGCGCGCGCGACTTCGCGTCCTTCGTGTCCTGGGCGATGAGCGCCAGCGTGCGCTCCGCGGACTCCAGGCGGCCCAGCTCGCGCTCCAGGGCGTAGCGCTCGCGCAGCAGCTCCTCGCGGCGCGCGGGCCAACCGTCAGCGGCGAAGGCCAGGGACTCCAGCCGCGCGGACTCTGGCAGCGCGCGCACGCGGGCGAGCACCGCTTCGGCCAGGGCTTCCGGCTCCAGGCCCAGCTCCGGCAACAGGAGCATCAGGCGCGCGCCGAGTCCGGGCTCTCCGCCCAGTTCCTCCAGGGCGCGCAGGCGCGCGAACACCGGGGCCGGACGGGCGCGCAGCACCTCGTCTCGCAGCGCCACGGCGAAGGCGGCGTCACGTTCGTAGGACAGGGCCGCCAGCTCCAGCAGGCCTTCCCACTCCGAATCCTCGCGCAGTCCGTCCGCCAGCGCGGAGGCGTGGGCGGGGTCCGCGTCCGGCATCGCGACCAGGGCCCAGAGGGCCACGCGCGTGCGGGGCACGTCGCCCGCCTGCGCGGCCATGGCCAGCGCGTCGGTGTACTCGCCCGCGGCCATGGCGGGCGCGAAGCCCACGTCCAGGGCGCGCGCGAAGGCGCCCAGGCGTGCGAAGCGCTCGGCCAGCTCCGTCGCGGACAGCATGTCCGGCGCGTCGGTGGCGATGCGCTCGACGACCTCCAGCGCCTCGCCCATCTCGCCCGCCTTCTCCCAGAGGCCGGCGGCCTCCAGCAGCAGCGGGGGACGCTCCTCCGGGGCGGCGAGCCGGGCCGCCTGCAACAGCGCGCGGGCCGCTCGGGGCGCGTCTCCGGAGGCGCGGTGCAGGTGCGCGACGAGCAGCGCGGCGCGCAGGTCCGGCTCCGTGGCGACGGCGGCCTTCGCGGCCTTCAGCGCGTCTTCCAGCAGCCCCGCCTTCTCGAAGGCGCGGGCGGCGGCCACCAGCAGCGACACGCGCTGCTCGCCCGACGAGAGCTCCGCGCGGGCCACGCGCACCTCGGCGCGGCGCGCGTGCGCATCACCGAGCAGCGGCTCCAGGGCCTCCAGCGCGTCGGCGTAGCCGGCACCGGAAGCGCCTCGCGCCACCACGACCTCCAGCGCGTCGCGAGCGGCTGCCTCGCGGGCCGCGTCCTTCGCCAGCCCCGCGAACTCCAGCCGGAGCACCGCGGACTCGTCCGCGTCATCCGTGAGCGGAATCAGCCGCTCCAGCGCGGCGAGCAGCTCCGTGGACTCCTTGCGCGCACGCAGGCCGTCCACCAGCGCGCGCAGGGCGGCCGGGTTCTCCGGATCCGCCTCCGCCGCGCGGCGCGTGAGGGCCCAGGCCGTGTCCGCGTCCGACAGCGACTCGTTCGCCACGGACGCGGCGGCGAGCAGCAGCTCCGCGGCGCGCGAGCCTCCCGCGGCCTCCGCGCCCGCTTCGTAGATGCCCAGCAGGTCGCCGTGGCGGCCCAGGGCGCGCAGGCCCTCCACCGCACGGTCGATGACGCCCGCGTCCGCCGGACGCAGCCGGGCCAGGGGCACCAGCGCGTCGATGGCCTCGCGCGGGTCGTCGAAGAGGTCGGCCGCGCGGCGCAGCAGCACCTCTTCCGTCGCCGCGTCCTGGGCCCTGCGCGCCAGCTGCAACGACGCCCGGTACAGCCCGGGGCCGTTGCCCGTGCGCGAGTGCACCTCCGCGAGCAGCGACAGCGCCTCACCGCCGCGCGCGCCCTCCGGCTCCAGCGATACCACCGCTTCGAAGGCATCCGCCGCGTCGTGGAACGCGCCCGACGCGAGCGACGCATGGCCCAGGCGCAGCCACGTGCGCACGCGCACCGGCACCGGCAGCGAGTCCCCGCCCAGCGCCAACACCCGGCGGTCATACGGCTGCGCGGCGGCGGGGCCTCCACCCTGGGCGGCCAGCTCGGCGCGCGCGCAGAGGGCGTCCACGTCACCGCCCGCGCGGCCCAGGTAATCGTCGAAGGCCTCCGCGGCCTTGAGCGCTTCGCCCGCGTCCAGCAGGCGCTGGGCCCGCTCACGCAACAGGGGCAGCGCGTCCTCGGGGTTCACGGCCTCCGCGCGCTGGCCCAGCAGGTCCGCCAGCCGGCGCACGTCTCCGGCGGCGCGCTCGCGCACGTGCTGGAAGGCCTCCGCGTTGGCGGGATCCAGCTCGAAGGCGCGGTCCTCGCAGAGGATGGCGCGCTCGCGGGCACCTTCTTCGCGGAAGGCGCTCGCGGCGGCGAGGTAGCTCGCGGCGGCCTCGGCGGGCGTCTGGCGCTCGGCGCGGCGGAGCATCAGCTCGGCCAGGGCCTGACGCTCGCCGCTCTCTTCCAGGAAGGCGCGGTGGCGCGTGAAGACGGGCTCCCGGAACGGATCCGCCTCCAGGAGGATGGCGTCGAACTCGGCGGCGTCCGCGGGGCGGCGCACCTGGTGCAGCAGCTCCGCGGCCTGCGCGGTCAGGTTCAGGTCGTCCGGCTTCGCGGCGCGTGCGGCGATGAGCGCGGCGGCGGCGGCCTCCGGCTTGTTCGCGCGGTCGCGGTAGAGGACCGCGGCCTGGTACAGCAGCGCCGCGTGACGGTCGGCGTCGAGCTCCGACTCCGCGCACTCCTCGTACCAGGCGGCCAGCTCCGCGAGCCGGCCGTCGCGCTCCAGCAACTCCGCGAGCAGACCTTCGGCTTCCGTGAGCCAGCGATCCTGGCGCAGGGCCTGGCGCAGGAAGCCCTCTGCCTTCGGCGTGTCCGAGAGCTCGCCCAGGTTCAGGCGGGCCAGGCGCAGCAGCACCGCCGCGCCCTCGCGCGTGCCCGTCATCCGGGGCAGCCCGCGCTCCCACCAGCGCGCCTCGGCGGCCGCGTCGTCGCGGCGCTCGGCCAGGGCCGCGCCCATGCGCGCGGTGTCCAGCTCCGCGGCCAGACCGAAGGCACGCTCCAGCGAGGCCTCCGCCGCGTTCAGGTCCAGCTTCACGTCGCGCAGCAACTCCGCGCGGCGGCGCTCGCAGGCGGCGGCTTCGGCGTTGCGTTCACCAGCGGCGAGCAGGTCACGGGCGTTGGCGAGCGAGCGCAGCGCTTCGTCCGCGCGGCCCATCGACTCCGCGAGCCGGGCCTCCTCGTCGTAGGCCGCGAGCGCGGCGTCCACGTCCCCTGCCTGGAGGCTGAGCGCGGCCACCGGCTGGAGCTCCGCGAGGAGTTCCGACGTGCGGCCCGTCTCGCGGTAGAGGGTGACGAGCCGGCGGCGCAGCGGCAGCGGCTCCTTCGCCATCTGCGCCGCGTGGGACAGCAGCGATGCGGCGATGCCCGCGTCCGCCAGCGCCTCGCGCGCCCGCTCCGCCAGCGACACCAGCCGCGCGACGGTGTCCTCGGACGGCGCCAGCACGCGCGCGTGGGCGACGCGCACCTCGAAGGCACCGCGCGGGTCGTCGCGCTCCAGCAGCGCGGAGAGCCGCTCCACGGCGCGCTCGCACAGCGGACGCTCCGTGAGCAGGTACCGGTACGCGGTCACCGCGCGCTTCACATCGCCGGACTGCTCGGCCAGGTCTCCCAGGCGCAGGCTCGTGGCCTCCGCCGCCTCCGGGGCCGCGCGGAAGTCCGCCGCCTGGACCAGGGACTCCTGCAACGGCAGGGCTTCGCGCACCGCGCCGCGCAGGTAGAGCAGGTCCGCCAGCGTGGCCAGGTCCTCGCCCTTCGCGGGCACCCGCGCATGCGCGCGACGCGCCAGGGCCAGCGCCCGGTCCAGCTCCTGGGCCTGCCGCGCGTAGGTGACACCCTCGCGCAGCAGCGCCGCGGCCTCGGCGGCGTCGGCGTCCTCCGCCGCGGCCTCCAGCAAGCCCGCGGCCTCCAGCAGCTCGCCGCGACCGGCGACCAGCGACACCAGCCGGCGGCGCACCGCCGCGTCCGCAGGGGTCAGCCGCAGCGCCTGGCGCAGCGCGGCCTCGGCGGGCGCGCTCTGTCCCAAACGGTCGAGGTAGAGGCTCGCGAGCTCCGAGTACAGGGACGCGGCGGCGGCGGGCGGAGCATGGGGCGCCTCGGCGGCGAGCAACTCCGCGAGCCGGGCCCAGTCCTCCAGGTCGCGCAGCACGCGCTGCAACGCGAGCGTGGCCTCCTCGTGGCGCGGTGCCAGGCCGAGCGCGGCTTCCAGGTCGCGCGCGGAGGCCTCGCGGTCTCCCTGGCCTTCGAGCAGCGCGGCGCGCATCAGGAGCGCTTCCACGCGGCGGGCGATGGGCCCCTGGCGCGCGGCCTCGGCCAGCGCGGCGGCTTCGTCCGCGGGATTGCCGTCGCGGCGGGCCAGCTCGGCGAGCTGGAAGAAGGCATCGCACCGCGCGTCGGCGGGCGGCTCCAGCGAGATGGCGGCACGGAGCGCGTCTCCAGCGGAGGCGCGCTCGTCCTTCTCCAGCAGCACCGTGGCCAGGGCCAGCAGCCGCTCCCGGGCACGAGCGCCCAGGGTGGCATCGGCGGCCACGGCGCGGCGCCACGCATCCAGCTCGGCGGGCGCGTCCGACGCTTCGCGCGCCAGCTCCGCCAGCATCAGCAGCAGCGGCGCGGGCCGGCGCGACAGCTTCGCGGCCTGAGCGCAGTCGTCGCGCGCGGGACCCGTGCGGCCGGCGCTCCGGTGCAGCATGGCCCGGCGCGCGAGCAGTTCGGCGCGGGCTTCACCCGACGCCGCGGACACCAGCGTGCCCAGCAGCTCCAGCCGCTCGGACTCTTCTTCCAGCGTGCCCGTACCGGGCGGAGGCAGCAGCTCCAGCAGCGCCTGCGCCGCCCACGCGTCCTGCGGCTCCTCCGCCAACAGGCTGCGCAGCGAATCCGCCGAGGCGCTCGCGCGGCCCAGGGCGAGGCACAGCTCGGCCAGCTCACGGCGGGCCTGACGACGGGCGTCTCCGGAGAGGCGCGGCCACAGCTCCACCAGCAGGTCCGCCAGGGCCTCGCGGGCACCGGCCTTGCGGTGCAGCGCGGCCAGCTCCAGCCGCGCGTCCAGGTCCTCCGGCGTGCGCGCGCAGAATTCCGCGAGCAGGCGCCTCGCCGCGTCCGTGCGGTTCGCGCGCACGGCGGCGGTGGCGGCCTTGCGCGTGAGGGCCACGCGCTCCGCTTCACGCGGGGCATCCACGTCCGCGGGAGGAAGCGCCAGCACCGCCTCGAAGTCCTCCAGCGCGGCGCGAGCATCCGTGGCCAGCCGCAGCTCGCCCCGGCGGATGCGCGCGGGCGCGAACGTCGCGTCGCGCTCCAGCGCCTCGGCGAGGAAGGCCTCTTCGCGGCTCGTGCCGGCGGCCAGCAGCGACGCACGGAAGAGCAGCTTCGAGCCCGCCCGGGCATCCGGCACCAGCGTAGCCCGCCGCGCGTACAGCCGCGCCGCCTCCAGCTTCTCGCCGCGCTCCAGCTCCAGCTCGGCCAGGGCCTCCAGTACCTCCGCGGCGAGCGGCCCCTCGGGGCTCGCTTCCAACGCGGAGGCCAGGCGCATCAGCGCGGCGGCCTTCTCTCCACGCTCCAACAGGGCACGAGCGCTCTGGAGGAACAGCGGCGCCGCCTCCTCCGCCCGGTCCGCGCCCGCCAGCGCCTGCGCGCGCGTGGCCCACAGCTCGGCCAGCGCCTGCGTCTCACCGGCCTCCGTGTAGAGGGCCTCCAGCCGAGTGGCGAGCACGTCGTCCAGCCGCCGCAGCGGGAACGCCTGCGCGTACGCGGCGATGGCGCCCTCGCGGTCACCCAGCAGCTCGCACGCACGACCCAGCCGAGCGCGCACGTCCGCCAGCTTCTCCGGCGCCGCGGTGCGCGGCAGCGTGGCCAGCAGCGACTCCAGCGCGCGCCGGGCGTGCTCGGGCCGCTCGCAGCGCAGGCTCAGGTCCGCCAGGTCCAGCAGCACCGCCGCGTCCGGAGCGAGCCGCGCGGCCTTCTCCAGCGCCACCAGCGCGTCGCCCACGCGACCCAGCCGCGCCTCCAGCACGCCAGCCAGTTCGCGCAGCGCCGCCGCCGCCAGCCGCTTGTCACCCTGCGCTTCCGCCACCCGCGCGCGGTCCTCCAGCGCGGTGGCGAGCCCCGCCAGGTCGGAGCGCTTGCGCTGCAACGCGCACAGCTCGCCCAGCGCCGGCAGGTCGTCCGGCTCCGCGCGCAGCACCTCCTGCAACGCGTGAACGGCGAGATCCAGATCGAACGCCAGGTCGCGCGCGGCCACCGCGAGGCGTCGGTACTTCTGCGCCCGCTCCTTCGGCTCCGTCGTCAGCCGCGCCAGCGCCGCGAGGCAGCGGGTGAGCTGCGCGCCGTCGCGGCGGGCCTCGGCCAGCGCGAGCAGCGACTCCAGCGCGGGCCGGTGGTCGCCGTCCGCCTCCAGCGCGAGCGTGAGAAGCTTGTCGGCCTTGTCCGCCAGCTGGAGCTTGCCCCGGTACAGCTCGCCCGCTTCGGCCCACAGCGCGGCGCGGGCCTTCGGCTCTTCCTTCAGCGCGGCAGCCTTCTCCAGCGCCTCGGCCAGCTCCTGCGAGCGGCCGGTGACGCGGAAGTACGGAATCAGTTCTTCCAGCGCGACCGCGTCGCGAGGATCCAACGCGAGCGCCGCTTCCAGGTGCTCACGCGCCCGCGCAGGGTCGCCCAGCTTCGTGCGCGACAGGCGCGCCAGCGCGTGGTGACTCTCGTGCGCTGCATGACGCACGCTCTCCGAACGCGGAGCCGGCCCTGCCAGCTCCAGCGCCTGCTGGTAGCCGCTCAGGGCCTCCTGCAACCGGCCCAGTCCTTCGGCTACGCGCGCGGAGGCGAACAGCGGCTCCGGCTCACCGGGCAGCAGCGACACGGCCTCGCGGTAGCGCAGCAGCGCGTTCTCCGGCTGCTTCAGGCCCTCTTCCCACACCCGGCCCGCGAGCAGGTCCGCCTGTCCCACGCGGTCCAGCTCATGGCGCGCCATGGACACTTCGCGCAGCCGGTCCAGCGCCTTCAGCGCGCGCAGGTGCTCACCGCCGCGGTGGCACAGCTCGCCCAACAGCAGCAGCGCGTCCGGCTGGTCCGGCGACAAACGCAGCGCGGCCTCGCAGTGCAGCCGGGCCCCCGCGATGTCGTCCTCCGTCTGAGCGCACAGCCGCGCCAGATGCACGTGCGCGTCCGCGGCCTCCAACGGATCGCGAGCCAGGGCCGCGAGCCGCCGGTACGCCCGCACCGCGCCAGCCCGGTCGCGCGCCTGATCCGACGCGCGAGCCAGTGCCTTCAACGACGGCAGGTGGTCCGGCTTGAGGCCCAACAGCTCATGCAGTGCCTTCACCGCCACCTGCGGCGCGGTGTCGCGCGAGGAGCGCGCGGCGGCCTCGGCGGCGAAGAACGCAGCGGCCTCTTCCGAAGTACGACGGGCCAGCGCGCACAGCGCCAGGTAGCGCTCCGCCGCGCGGGCACCCTCGCCCCGGCGCTCGCGCACCACGGCCTCGCCCCACAGCGCCGCGGGGCTGCGGTCGCGTCGGCGAGACAGCGTGGCCGCCACGTCCAGGGCCAGGTCATGCGCCTGCGGATCCGCGACGAGCAGCGCCAGCAACCGCTCCGCCGCGAACGGGTGCGCGTCCTGCGCGTCACCGGCCTGGAGGTACGCCTGCCGAGCCTCCGCGAGCCGCCCCTGCGCGACCAGACCTTCCGCGTCCGCGAAAGCCCGAGCGCCCTCCAGCGCCAGCATCAGCTCCTCGTCCGGAGCGGCGGGCGGCGGCAGCCCTCCGGCGGCGAAGCGCAGGCGCAGACCGGTGCTGGAGACCTCCGCCGCGGACAGGCGAGCGGTGTCCAGCGTGGGCACCTTGTAGCCCCGGCTCAGCGAGGCCAGCTCGCACAGCGAGGGCAGCACGCGAGTGGAGAAGCCGGTGGCGCCTCGAACCTCCACGTCCGGCAGCAGACCCAGCGCGCCCACGGCCTCCGACAACAGGCCCGGCAGCTGCACCGACGGCGTGGCGGAGAAGCCATACAGCCGCACGTCGTAGACGTAGACGGCCAGCCGGTCCCCGTCCGCGTCGAAGGCGATCTTGAACGTGAACGGCGTGCGCTCCGGCGCCGGCAGCCGGCCCTGGCCCTCCAGGTAGCCGGGGCGGAAGTGCAGCCGCAGCTCCTCGATGCCCACGAGCCGCCCGGCCAGCTCCGCCACCTTGCGCGTGACCAGGTCCGCGTCGACCGTCAGCTCCAGGAAGCCGAAGAGCAGCTTCTTGCGCTGGTAGCGCGTGGCGCCCGCGCTGACGTTGAACGGGAAGCTGACGTCCGGAATCTGGAGCGCGAAGTCGGCGATGCGCAGCCCGGGCTGGACCTCCAATGCCGGAAAGCCCACGAACGCACGCCGATCCAACAGGCGAAGCTCGGGGGCGGCGCCTGAAGCAGGCGCTACGGGCTTGGGGGACTCGCTATCGGTGGCCATCGGAGGAGGCTGGGGAGGCTACCATGACCCCTAAGCCCTGGAATTTTTAGGCAAACCCTCGGTAGGGCGGCAGGCGGCGGGGCATGGCGTACCCAGGCGTTTCCCAGGTGATTCCGTCCAGGAGGAACGTCATGCGCCCAAAGCGGAAGCCGTGCAATATGCCGCGCCGTGCTGGCCCCCGACGCACTGGTCCTCGACGGTCGATTCCGGGTTCTCAAGCCCCTGGGCTCCGGGGGCATGGGTGAGGTGTACCTGGGTGAGCAGGTCTCCCTGGGCCGCAAGGTCGCCATCAAGGTCCTGCACCACGACTTGCACGCCCAGGCCGGCATGGCCGAGCGCTTCAAACGCGAAGCGCGCCTGCTCTCCGCCGTGGAGCACCCGGCGGTGGTGCGCATCGTGGACTTCGGCCAGTCCGGCGACGCCGCGTGCCTCGTCATGGAGTTCGTGGAGGGGCAGAGCCTCTACGACGCGCTCCAGGGCGGCCCGCTGCTCGCCCCCCGCGCGCTGGCGCTGCTCCAGCAGTTGGCGGAAGGGCTGGCCGCCATCCACGACAAGGGCATCATCCACCGCGACCTGAAGCCGGAGAACGTCCTCATCTCCCCGTCCGCGCGCGGGGAACAGGCGCGGCTGCTGGACTTCGGCATCGCTCGGCTGGTGGAGCCGGAGGCGGGCAGCGCGCTCAGCCAGGTGGGCGTGGTGCTGGGCACGCCGGAGTACCTGTCTCCGGAGCAGGCCGTGGGCGCGAAGGTGGACACGCGCAGCGACCTGTACTCCTTCGGGGTGCTGGCCTACCGCGTGCTGTCCGGGCGGCTGCCGTTCGACGGACCTTCACCGCGCCACTTCCTGTCGCAGCACGCCTCGCACGCGCCGCTGCAGCTGGATCGCGCGGCGCCGCAGCTGTCGCGCTACGTGGGGCTGCTGTCGCTGGTGATGCGGCTGTTGGACAAGGACCCGGCGAAGCGCCCGCAGACGGCGAACGAGCTGGCGGAAGCGCTGGGCCTGGCGCACGCGGCGCTGATGGCGTTCACCCCCAGCCAGGGCACGCCCATCGTCCACGCGAACGCGACGCCCTCCGCCGGCACGTCCGCCTTCGGATTGAACCCGGCGGCACCGGCCGGCCCGAGTTCGGGCACGGCGGCGTTCGGCGTGAATCCCGCGCCCGCGGGCCCGGGCTCCGGCACGTCGGCGTTCGGCGTGGCGCAGGCTGCGCCTCCGGTCACGGCGCCCCCGGTGCAGACCGCGCCGCGCACGGGCACGGCGGCGTTCGGCATGACGGGCCGGCTGACGGGCCCGCTGGGAGCGGTGACGGGCGGCGCGGTGGTGACGAAGGCGCAGAACGTGACGGTGATGCTCACCGACATCCAGGGCTTCACCGACCGGATGAGCCGGCAGACGCACGAGGAGAACGCGCGGATGCTGGACACGCACGACCGGCTGCTGACGCCGCTGGTGCGCGAGCACGACGGAAAGCTGGTGCAGAAGCGCGGAGACGCACTGGTCGCGATCTTCCGGGCCCCCAGCGCCTCCATCCGCTGCGGCATGGCGATGCAGCAGGCGCTGTGGCGCTACAACCAGACGGTGCCGCAAGAGCACCAGCTCCACGTCCGCGTGTGCCTGCACGCGGGCGAGGTGCTGGTGACGAACGACTCGGTGCTCGGCGAGCCGATGGAGGTCGTGAAGGCGGTGGAGCACGTGGCCGCCGCGGACGAGGTGACCTTCACCGAAGCCGTGAACATGGTGCGAAACCGCGCCGAGGCCGCCGCCGAGCCCTGCGGCACCATTCCCCTGCCCGGACGCGATGAGAAGGTGCAGCTGTACCGGGTGACGCGCGCGACGGAGGGCTCGCCGTTCGGCGTGGCGCTGGGCATCCCCGGCTCCGGGGCGAAAGTGTCACCACTGGCTGGGCTGGTCTCGAAGGCACGCGAGGGTGCGGCCCTCTTGCGGCAACGTCCGCTCGTGCAAGCTGGCGTCGCGGGAGCGCTGGTGCTGGTCCTGGCGGGTGCGGCCTGGACGGTGCACGCGAATGATCCGCTGGTGCAGGCGCGTGGGTTGCTGAAGGACGGCAAGCCCAAGGAAGCACTCCAGCGTCTGGACGCGCCAGGCGTGCCAAAGGACGCGGCGACGGCGCGGCTGCGCGCGTTGGCTAAGCACGCGGTGGGCGCGCACAACGAGGAGCACGCCCTCATCCTGGGCCTGGACAAGGCAGGCCGGGAGGCTCCGGAGATGCAGCTCCTGGACGGACTGGCCGAGGACTTCGGGGACAACGAGAAGGACCTCTCCGCGCGCAGGGCCCTGGAGGCGTTGCCCGCCACGACGGTGCGTTCCCAGCTCGAGTCCCTGGCCAAAGGGACTCCCTCGACGAAGCAGTGGGGAGCGCTGCGCTATCTGGACTCGAAGGACAACTCGGGCCTGGACCTGGTGGGGCTCTACTCCACGTCGTTGGAGTCCAGCGACTGCGGCGTGCGCACGAAAGCAGCGTTGCGACTGGCGAGCCTGGGCAACGCGGCCGCCCTGCCCGCCCTCACGCGCGCGGCGGGAAACCCTCCCGGCGGCAAGGCCTGCAACCCGCAGACGTTCAATCGGGCCATTGAAGACCTGAAGAAGAAGTCCGCGCCCTGAGCCCGGCGTGGCTCCGCGGACGCGCGTGTGGCACGCGGGCCACGCGATCCCCGCGAATCCGCTGTGCATCCATCTTGCACTCGCGGCGGGCCTCCCATGCGTTCCCCTTTCTGGAGCCTCATGAATCCACTGCGCTGCGGCCCTCTCCTGCTCCTCCTCACGGCCTGTGCCTCCACGCCCTCCGTGCCTCCTCCCCATTCCCAGGAGGAGTTCGTGCTCGCGAAGGACGTGCGTGTGCGGCGCATGGCGCCTGGCGTGTGGATGCATGTCACGGAAGCGAGCGGGGACTGGGCGGGTGTGACCGCGAACGGGCTCCTCGTGGAGGACGGTGACGCGTCCATCCTCGTCGACACCGGCTGGACGCCCGAGCACTCACAAGCGCTGCTCACCTGGGCCCGCGACACGCTCCACCATCCGGTGCGCGCCGCGGTGGTGACGCACTTCCACCTCGACCGGACTGGCGGCATCCCCACGCTCGACGCGCAGGGCATCCCCGTCCACGCTCGCGAGGACACCGCGCTCCGTGCGGGCAAGCAGGGCAACCCCGTTCCCTCGCGGCGGCTGGCGGATGCGCAGGACTTCGGACCGCTGTCGGTGTTCTTCCCCGGCGCGGGCCACTCGCCCGACAACCTCGTCGTCATGCACCCGGCGTCAGGCATCCTCTATGGCGGCTGCTTCATCAAGGACGCCCACGCCAAGAGCCTGGGCAACCTGGAGGACGCGGACGTCGCCGCGTGGCCGTCGAGTCTCCAGCGCGAGCGTGAGCACTTCCCCAACGCTCGCGTCATCATCCCCGGCCATGAGCAGCCCGGCGGACCGGAGCTGCTCGACCACACCGAAGCCCTGCTGAAGCGCTGAAACACGCGGTGCTTCAGTCGTCCCGGTGCGCGTGGCCCTTCTTCTTGCCACGCCCCGGGCCGTCCCAGTCGTCATCCCAATCGCGGCCCTTGCCCTTCACCTTGTCGTTCACCTTGATGAGGTTGCGCGAGTACGCGTCGTAGTCCAGGTGCAGGTGGCCCTTCTCGCCCCGGCCATCCACGCGGAACTTCACCTTCCACACGTTGTTGCCGGTGAGGTGCGCCTCCTGCAGGTCGCAGCGGTAGCCGCGCGAGCGGCACTGGTCGAACCCGCGCCGCACGGCTTCGTCGTAGTTCATCGCCACGGGGCGTGAGGGCGGTGGCGGCCTCGGATGCGGACGCGAAGGACGCGTCTCCGCCACGATGCAGCCGGACGACAGCAACAGGCTTCCCAGGAGCAGGGGCAGTCTCATGCGAGGGATGACGCCACACCCGCGCATCAATTCAAACGTGCGCGCCGTGCGTCCCCTGCGACTGCCGTGAGACTACAAACCTCCAGGTGAAGCGAACGCGACGAACAGCTCACCCGCGAGGTACGCGCGCATCCCCTTGCTCGCCGGTCGGATGAAGTCGTTAAGCAGCGCACCGGAGTTCAGCTTGTGCACCGTGGGGCGCGCCAGGTTCATGTGGCTGCGCGCCACGCCCTTGCCCCCGCGGTGGATGAACGTCACGGTGCCGTCCGGCGCCACGCTCTCCACGACCGCGATGTGCGTCATGCCGTCGTTGCGCTTGCCGTCGCGGTTGCGGTCGTACGTCTCCTTGAAGAACGCCAGGTCGCCCGGACGCGGGTTCAGCCGGTGCACCGCGCCCGCCGCCTGCGCGCGACGGAAGATGCCCGTCACCGCGTTCTCGCCCGCGAGGAAGCCGTGCGCCACCAGGTCGATGCCGGCCTGCAGGTACGCCAACCGCACCAGCCCCGAACAATCATTGGGCACCGAGCGGTCCAACCGCCGCGCGCCCACCAGCTGCGCCGCGCGCGCCACGATGCCGCGCGCCAGCTTCGACGGCGGCGGCAGCAACTCGTCCCAGAAGCCGCCCGGCCCCTGCGTGGGACCGGTGAAGAGCGCCGCGGCCTCCAGCGCCGCCGCGATGACGCCCGCCTCCTCCGGCACCGGGTGCGGATCCGCCTCCAGCAGCGCAGCCAGTCCCGCGCTGCCCTCCGGCGTCACGAAGGCCAGCGGCGGAGGCGCTTCGGCCTTCACGCCCAGTGCGCCCTCCGCGCCCACCGCTGTACCCCTTGGCGCTTCAACTACGGGGGAGCGGGTGACGGCCGAGACCGGAAGTTCCACCGCCATGCGAGGCGCGGCGTCCGGGACGTGCGCACAACCCACCAGGCAGCCCAGCGACATCAGGATGACGAGCGACGAACGGCGCAGCAGCAACAAGTCCTCCGGGGGTGAAAGCGGGCGCATTCAACCCCGGAATCGTTTTACGTCAAACAGCGATCATCCCTCCCAGGTCGCGAGCAGGTCGCGCACCCGCCCGTACTTCTGGAGCAGGGTGGCGCGGTGGGCGCTGAGCACCACCATGAAACCCACCACGAGCAGGCCCAGCATCGACAGGAACAGGGCGCCGATGCGGTGGTCGCGCATGCCGAAGCGCACCAGGTTGGCGGCCACCGCTGTCACCAGGAACGCCGAGCCCAGGTACACGTAGGAGCGGATCCGCAGCGCGATGCCCGCCCCCACGCCCACCAGGCAGAGGAACACGCACAGGAGCATCGCCCCGCCGTCGTTGAAGAGCAGCGGCTTCCACGCGCCGGCCACGTAGATGCCCGTCACTGCCATGGCGCGCAGCTGCGCGTAGGCGTCCCGCGACAGGCTCTTGCGGAAGACGCGCAGGAGCAGGAGCAGGGAGAGGCCCGCGGGGATGACGTAGTACTGCGGCTCGCCGGAACCGGTGCCCAGCCACACGAGGTACAGCGCCGTGTTGAAGGCGGCGACGGACATCGTCGACGCGAGGCCCCTCTGCTTCGTGAACGCCCCGAGCGCCGCGAAGTGCGCCGCGTAGCCCACGAGCAGCGCCACCGCGATGAACGGCTGGCTCCACGGCACCGTCAACAGGCCCGCCAGCGGGAAGAGCCACGCGCCCGCCACTGCGGGACGGCGGAAGGCCTTGAGGCCCGAGCCCTCGCGCCGCACGAAGAGGTACAGGCCGATGAAGGCCGCGCCGCCCATGATGGACACCAGGCTGTCCGCGGCGTCGGGGCGCGCGTTCAGGCCGATGAAGCGCACGCAGAAGTAGCCCATCGCCACCGCCGCCTGCGCGAGCCACGCCGCGCCTTCGTCCTCCTCGCGCGCCGCGTGGCGCACCAGGGCGAACAGCAGGAACACCAGCCCGCCGCACGCCACCCACGCCTCGCGCGCCGCGCCGCCCGGCAGGCGCACCGCCAGCACCGCGAACAGCACCTCCGTGAGCGCGATGATGGAGAACGCCCGTCCCATGCGCCCGCGCACCGCCTTGCCCGCCACGGACAGCACCAGCGTGGCGAGCAGCGACGTCGCCGCGCCGAAGTACGGGAGGAGGAACTGCGCGCCCCGGCCAGTGGAGTGCGTCGCGCCGTAGTTCAGGAGGAAGGCGTGCACGGCGAAGAGGGACGCCAGCCACCCCACCCACTCGCGGTCGCGGCGGCGCAGCACCACCACCCACGCCGTGGCCCACGCGAAGAACACGCACAGCGGCATGCCCGGGTGCGTAAGCGAACGCAGGCCCGCGAGTGACAGCAGCGCCAGCACCGCGCCACCGTTGTGCAGCGCCGCGCCCACCGCCACGCCGCGCTTGTCCAGCGCGAAGCCGACGACGGCCAGCAGCAGGCCCGTGCCCGCCACCACCGCGGGCGCCCACAGCGGCGGCACGGCGGCGACCAGCACCAGGCCCAGCAGCGCCGTGGCGGCGTTCATCATCAGCCGCTCGCGCGTCACCATCAGCGTCAGCGACGCGACGCCCGCGACCAGCGCCACGGACAGGGGCAGCTCGCCCGGACCAGCGTCCAGCAGCCGCAGGCCCACGAGCAGCGCCACGGTGCCGGCGCCGCCGGCCCACAGCGGCTCGCTCCAGGTGCCCTCGATTCCGGGGGTCAGGCGCGCGGTGACGTTCGTCAGCGTGCGCTGCACGGCGCCGGACTGGCACAGCGCGGACAGCAGCGCGGAGGCCAGACCCACGGCCGCGACGAGCAGGCCGCCTTCCGGACGCCACTGGCCCAGCGAGAAGACGTCCGTCTGGCCCAGCGGCGCGAGCGCGAACACCGCCACCGCCGCCGTGAGCAACCAGCGCTGCGACAGCAGGAACGCGGACAGCAGCACCACCGCCCCCAGCACCGACAGAGAGCCAGGGGTCGGCGACACCAGCGTGGACATCGCCGCGATCGCCAGGGCCGAGCCCGTGGCGGAAGCACGCAGCGCCGTGTCACGCGGGACGCGGAAGAAGGAGACCAGGGCCTGGGGCGCGTGGTGGTCCGCCAGCGCCAGGGCCAACAGCAGGCCCGTGGCCCAGGGCCGCGCCTCCGGAATGAACATCAGCAGCAGGGACGCGGCGATGACGCGGACAGAAGGCAGCGGGCCCGTCATGGGCACCAGCGCGATGGCGCAGAAGAGGGCCGTGCGCTGGCTCATTTCCTGTTCCGGAACCAGCAGCGCCAGTCCGCCCAGGCACGCGAGCGCCACCTGCATGCACATCGACAGCTCGTGGCGCGGGCCCTCTTCCCGCGAGCGCAGGAGCAGCGAGGAGACGGCCGGCACGTGCTCCACGACGCGCACCACCAGCAGCGGGAACAGCGGCAGCAGCGCGGTCCACGCGAAGGGAGGGTGCCAGGCCATCAGGGTCACCACACCGTAGGGCACCATCAGCGCCGCGGCGAAGGGCCGGTGCAGCGAGCGCGTCCACAACAGCGGCAGCAGCGCCGGACCCATGAGCGCGAGCTGCGTGGCGCCGCGCATCTGCGACAGCGCGTGCCCGTCCCACGACAAGGAGGCGTCCGCCAGCACCACCATCGCGCCCAGTGTGGCGACGATGCGGAAGGACTCGCCACCCGCGGCGATGCGCCGCACCGCGGGCACGTCCTCCAGGAGGGCCAGGACGCTGAGGAAAGTGGCGAGCCCCAACAGGGCCAGCGGGCCGGACGAGTGCAGCGCGAAGACGGCCTCGATGGAGGCCAGCATCAGCCCCAACGTCACGGGCAGCGTGCGGGCGGTGAAGAGCGCCGCCAGCGCAGCGCCCATCAGGAACAGGGACTGATCACTGGAGCGGCCCAGGGCCACCGGCAACAGCGGCAGGATGAGCGCGAGGATGCCCGCGGTGGTGGTGCTCGCGCTCTTGCCCTTGCGCGCGGCGACGATGGAGCCCACGAGCGATCCGGTGACGAGCAGCACCAGCGAGAGCCCCGGCGACAGCCCCCACGCGGTGTAGGCGTGCGGCACGTCCGGCAGGAGCGCGAAGCCCACGAGCACGACCGCGAACGGACGGACGCCGGGGAAGGAGCGGGAGGCCACCGCCACCGTCGCGGCGGCGGTGAGGAGCACGGGGCCCATGAAGACCTGCTCGGTCAGGCCCCACACCACCGCGAGCCCCGCGTACAGGAGGCCCGGCACGCCGAACCGCTTGAGCAGGCCGCCGCGCTCGCCCAGGAGCGCCAGCACCAGCGCGCCGCCCACCATCGCGGCGACCAGCGCCTGCGTGGAGTGGGCCGCGGCCAGCTTCGGCAGGATGGCGCCCGCGAGGAAGGCGCCGTAGGCCAGGAAGTTCTCGTCGCGCAGCCGGTACGCGGCCAGCAGGACGCCCGCGGCCCCCAGCGTCATGCCCACGACGGGCGCGGCGACGGGAGTGATGCCCAGCGCGATGGCGAACCCGCACGTCGCGATGACACCGGCCACGGCGGAGATGAAGCGCCGCGTGCGCTCGTCCGTGAGCCGCCACGTGAGGCCCGCGAGGCCCAGGGCGAGGACGCCGGACACGACGGCCGCGGGGGCCGCGCCGTAGACGCGGAAGGCGCTGAAGGGCAGCAGGCCGAAGAGCACCGCGCCCACGGCGGTCAGCGGGAAGCGCTTGAACAGCAGGCCCGCGCCCAGGGACATCGCGGCCAGGGCGAGCGTGGCGAAGAAGGAGGGCCGCGAGTCGGGACCCAGGTGGGAGTAGATGACGAACGCGGGCGCGGCCCAGGTGGTGCAGCGCAGGAGCACGTCCGCGAGTCCCAGGGAGCGAGCGTCACCGGTGCGCTCGCCGCGCCTCTGGGCGAAGAACGCGAGCACCAGGCCCGCGAGCACGAAGGGCACGGCCGTCAGCGCGCCATATTGGATGGGCAGCGGCGCCGCGGGCGGGTAGCCCATGCGCGTCTTGATGGCATTGATGAGGAGCGTGAGCGCGTGCGGGATCAACTGCGCGCTGGACGCATAGCTGAAGTAGGCGCCCGCGTACGCCGGGTAGAGCCACGGCAGGCGGTTCAGGGGGCCGCGCGACAGCGACACGAGCGTGCCGGTGAAGATGGCCGCGGTGAAGAAGAAGGCGGGCTTGGTGCCGACGATGGCACCCGCGAGGCACGCCACCTGGAGCGCGATGGTGACGACCGCGAGCGGATCCGCGGCGCGCTTCTCATCGAGCGTGCGGAAGCGCAGGCAGGTGGCGAGCAGGAACGCCGCGAAGGGCGCGTAGGTGCCAGGAGGAACGGAGGTCCCGGCGACGCCCAGGGCCAGGTGCAACCGGATGGCGAACATCGCGGTGAGGAACAGGGGCGCGGCGAGCGCGAACGTGAGCGCACCGCCCTTGCGAGGGGTCTCGGTGGCCTTGCTCGACAGCAGGAAGAAGAGGATGCACGGCAGGGTGTTGAGCCACACCGCCGGGACGCCCACGCGCGCGGCCACGGGGGCCAGCCCCATGATGAGCGTGGCGCCCACGAGGCCCAGTTGGATGAACGGGCGCGAGGGAGCGTCGAAGGACTCGATGGGCTTGCGGGCGAGCCACGCGGCGACGCCGGACCAGGCGAAGAGGAGCGGCACGAGCAGCAAGGGGCGCACGCCGTCGAGGTGGAGCGCTTCACCGAAGCCCAGGGGCCCCAGCGCGACGCCACCCAGCGGAGCCACGGCGGAGCCGATGAGGCCGAGGATGCGGCCCGGCTTGCGCAGGGACTCGCGGCGGGCGAGGTAGCCGCCCCACACGGAGAAGCCGACGGAGTAGCCCACGGTCATGAGGAAGACGGTGAGCGAGCGGGTGACGGACGTCATCCCGTCCCAGGACTCGAAGACGAAGTAGAGCGTGCCGGAGAGGATGAGGAACGCGCCGATGAACCACGCGATGCTCTCGTAGAGGAACGGCCGCCACACGCGGCTCCACGTCGAGGTCTCCTCGACGATGCGGGCGGTGCGGCTGTTCGGAGCGGGCGGATCCACGAAGGGTTCGCCCGGGTTCGGAGGCAACTGGCGAGCAGTCCGCTGTTCGTTGACGGCCCGCGCGCGGGACTCGGCGGAGGTACGGCCCGAGTTCAACCGGCGAGCCGCGGAGGCATCCGACAGGGAGGCGATGCCCAGGCACGCGATGAGGTCGAGCGAGTTGAAGTGGAACGAAGCGCCCGTGGAACCCGGAGTCGCGGAGGCATCGGGGACAGCGTCAGAAGCAGTGGCGGTGTCAGAGACAGCGGCATCAGAAGCAGCAACGTGAGCGACGGAGGCATCGACGACAGCAGCGTGAACAACGGAAGCGGAGTCATCCGCGACGACATTCGCGGTGGCGGCCACCTGGGAGTCCGCGCTCGCGGCCTGCGCGACGGGGATCTCATCTGCGGCCGCCTCCACGGTAGGAAGCGTCACGGGACCGAGGGCGACAGCGCCCTCTCCCATCGTCGGAGGCGTCACGGCCTCGTTGCGAAGCTCGACGGGCGCGGACGTCAGCGCGTCGATAGGCGTCTCGGTGAGGACTGAGAGGAGGACGCGGGCCTGGCGCTCGTAGCGCTCGGTGAGGCGGCGGCCGACCATGGGCGGCACGTCGTGGACATCCCAGCGGCGCACCTCGTCCAGGAGGAAGTGGACATGCGCGAGCTCGGCCTCGATGGCGGAGCGAGCGCGGGCGGCGAGACGATTGCCACAGACGACGCACTGGGACGCGCTTCCCAGGCGTTCTTGCCGGCAGGCAGGACAGTACATGGAACTTCCCCCTCTACAACGACCGTGCCACGGAGAATGCCCTGGAAAGGCGCAGGATTGAAATCCACCGGGGTGCGTCGGGCGCGTGGCGGTTGTGCAGGGCGCTGCACAGGTGCACACCCGTCGCCGCTGGCCGGCGGTCGTGAGTCATGGGACCGTGGAGGTCATGAGCACGGAACTGACGTTGAGGCCCATCGAGGCCCGGGACGACACGGCAGTGGCGGCGGTCATCCGAGCGGTGATGCCGGAGTTCGGAGCGGACGGCCCGGGGTTCGCGATCCACGACCCGGAAGTGGACGCGATGACCGCAGCCTACAGCCGTCCCCGGCACGTGTATCTCGTGGTGGAGCATGGGGGCCAGGTGGTGGGAGGCGCGGGCATCGCGCCGCTGGACGGAGGAGCACCGGACGTCTGCGAGCTGCGAAAGATGTACTTCCTGCCCAAGGCCCGGGGCCACGGCATGGGCGAGCGCCTGATGAGACACTGTCTGGAGTTCGCGCGAAGCGCCGGCTTCCGGCAGTGCTACCTGGAGACGCTGGCGGGCATGGAGCAAGCCCAGAAGCTCTACCGCAAGGTCGGCTTCGAACCGCTGAGCGCCCCCATGGGCGGCACCGGCCACTTCGGCTGCGACCGCTGGTACGCGCTATCACTCATCCATCCCACATAATTCCACAAACCACCCACCACTATCTTTTCAACACAGGGACACGCAAATGGAAAAACTACACACCATACAATTCTCTGGATACCGATCATTCGCAACCAAAACAACTCTCGAACTACGTCCCTTAACGCTCATATACGGTCGCAATAATGCAGGCAAAAGCGCACTACTCCGGCTTCTTCCAATACTCGCAGACTCTGTCTCTGAACGAGCTGAAGCCCCGCTCGACCTATCCGGCCCTGCAGGGCGAGGAGCAAGTTTTCTCGACATTCTGTGGCGTGGACAGATCCCAGCAAGCCGCAAGCTCACACTGGAACTCCATTGGTCAGATGAATCAAAAACCAAGACAACAATAGACACATACACACTAGACTACTCAGACAAGATCGGCACCTATGTCCGCAGCTACAAGAAATCAACCCTAGGCATCGAGAAAACAGAGTTCGAAGCAGACGCCGTTGCCTTTGGCGAAGACAATAAATACACAATCAAAGACGAGTCCGGACAACCACAAGAAGCGGAAGTAAACTTCATCGGCCTGATTCCGACATCCACAACTAAATTCAGCACATTCCATGACCTTACTGAGCGCTTAAGGACATTGCGGCACCACGTTCAGTGGCTTGAATCAATTAGAACAGGGCCTGATCGCATCGTGCGGAAGACCGGAGGAACTCCACGAACACTAAGTCCTAACGGACGAAGGGCAGCAGAAGCAATCTTGGCGTCTCCGTACATTCTAAACGAACTACAGACATGGTACTCTGGCAGTGAAACCAGAAGACGTCTCGAAATTTCCGATGTATCGGGCTCAATGCGCAGAATTTTCCTTAACCCATCAGAAGGATCCTGCCGAGACATTGACATCGCAGATACTGGCGAAGGAATGGTGCAGGTTTTCCCTGTGCTCGTAGCGACGGCAATGGCCCGAAAAGAGGGAAGCGCTGCATTCCTTGCCGTAGAGGAACCCGAGTCGCATCTACATGCCAATGCACAGAAGGCGTTGGCGACATACTTCTCCAGCATCGCATCAGAGTCCGACGCCCCTACTATCGTCATAGAAACGCACTCAAGAATGCTTATGCTCGGAGTGCAATTGGCGATCGCCAGTGGAGCATTGCCCCCTAACAAGGCATGTGCCTACTGGGTGGATCAAGAAGAAGATGGGCGTAGCGTCGTGACGAAGATTGAGTTTGATAAGGCAGGTGGGCTCATAAATTGGCCCGCCAGCGCTTTCTCGGAAGACCAGAAGTTGGCTCGAGAGCTATTGGCACTTCAACTAGCTGCCAAGGAATAGGTTATTCAAGAGGTCCAACAAGTGAACGTCATCCTCGACAATAGTATATTTCAAAGCAATCCAATCCACTCGCTTTCCCTATTCGAGATATTCGCATTAGGCTGGGACGAGCGGCACGCCATCCTTACAAACCCGCCATTCGACCCTGCCGCCGAACAACCCGTCAACACTTGGTTAACCACCCTGACAGACGGGCTAAGGAAAGAAGCAGTACAAGTACTAGATCAAAGCATCCCCTTAACACTCCGTCGCCCCAGAACGACATCCAGAATCAGGGTCGTCACCGCCCAGAGCGACTGGGCTACAGCAACAATCAATATAAGAGACGCGGTTCGCCTGATGCGGACCCCATTAAAACTACTACTCGAAAACAGTCGAAACGACTTCAACTTCTTACTTCGACTCGCCTCTCCGACAGACAGACAAGACCTTAAAGACGCCATCAAGAAGGGCTGGATTGAGACGGAACAGGCGGGCGGCCTTGGCGAGATGAAAAACATCCTGCTCGACCTACACACCGCCCCAAATGCTGAAATCTCAGCACTCATCCACAAGCTTCGACTCTGGGTTATGTTCGACAGGGATAGCGAGCAAGCAGACCGCAGCAAGCCCTCAAAAGCATCAGAGGAAGTCTTGGGTCTTTGCAGCGAAATAGCAAACCAGAAGCCTTGGCCACTTCAGTTTTGCCAACTGGGGCGCAGGAGCATTGAAAACTACATCCCCATTGAAGCACTAAGATATTGGCAGAACGAGGCCTCTGGCTCAACGCATACTGAGCGGCGAAGGAAAGTAGAAGCCTTAGCGTCGCTCAGTAAGAAGAATCCTCAAGCTCGATGGCAATACAATATGAAATCTGGACTTCTTGGGGATTTGCGCAAGGAACAAGTGAAAGAGATTGAACAGCAAGGCAGATCACTCAGGGACACCGACCTAGATCCCTTATTCACAGGGCTCACCGAGCAGGAGCGAACCTCGCTCGCGGAAGGCTTCGGAAAAGATATAGCCAGTCTATACCTGCACCATATAAGTTCCTGGGAAACGTCTTTCGATTTAGAGTATCAGCAGGGACCTGCTCACCAACCAGCAAGGCCAGCTCTACTCTTCTCGCTCTTTTCAAGAATGTAACGATGCCAAACCAAAGCCTTTTTGACAATCCAACAGTTCCTCGGCTTCTCACCGTCCTTGACGAAGTGCGCAGCGGAAACCTATTGATTCCGGACTTCCAGCGACCTTTCGAGTGGGATGATGATCGCAGGCTGCTTTTGCTAGATAGCGTAAGCAAAGGAATGCCGATAGGCAGTTTCCTCGTATGGCGCACGCGGAAGAATAGGCTTAAATCATATAAGAACATCGGCCCATTCGAACTCTTCAAAGAGCCCGCCGAGGGTGAAATCCGATCCTACCTTCTTGATGGGCATCAGCGACTAACTACACTGTTCGCGGCCCTTACAGAAACAACGTTACCTCCTGGTACACAAGGGGTCCGGTGGCCTATCTATTACGACCTATCAGCGCAGAAAGGCGAGCATGCCTTTACTCTACGACGAGGCCGGTTGACGCCCCCCCCGACCTGGGCACCACTGTCAGTATTCCTATCGCCCAAGAAGCTGTACGACTTCCAAAAGGGACTGATGGACAAAGGCTTCTTTTCTGAAGCCGACAAAGCAGAGGCGCTAGCCAACGCCTTCAAAGACTACCAGATCCCCATCGTCCCCTTGGTAAGCGAAGATCTCGACGTCGTCACGGATAGCTTCGTTCGGGTAAACAACCAAGGCAAGCCCATGCAAGAAACGCACATGGCTCGCGCATTACTCTACTCAAAAATAGATCTCAAGGATCGCTTAGATCAAATAAGGCAACGCTTGGCCCCCCTGGGCTGGTCCGACTTGGAAGACCAAGTTTTTGTCAATGCACTCAAAGCCCGCTGGGGATTGGACATATACAAAGCGGGGCCTCGAGAACTCAACGATCATCTATCAAGATATGATCATGAGGAAGTATTCAAAGAATTGGAAAAGAGCACTAAGCGGGCGGTTGACTTCCTGTCAGAATGCGGGGTTGGCGGACCTCGTTCATTGCCATACGCCTATCAACTAGTTGCGCTCATTGAATCACTAAGAAGAGTAGAGCACCCGCTCGACGCACACCACAAAAACTCGCTGCATACTTGGTTTTGGGCCACAACCTATGCGGGATATTTCACGGGCATGACATCGAACAGGATCCAGGACTCCATCGACGAACTATCCTCAATAATTTTAAAAAACCGAAGCCCAATTCCGGAAGATTTGCCGCGACAAATCCAACCACTAAAGCAGTTCAACTTCAACGCGACTCGCAGCAAAGCCTTTGCCTTAATCCTCGTCAATCAAATCAAGGAAAAGACTCTTCGATTGCGGACACAGCGATTACTGGGACTTGCTGGTTCCTCGGCAGTGGAGCGCCTCTTTTCGGATGGCTCCAGCGATGACCCTGCCAACCGAGTGGTTGCTACACCCGAAGAGTTGGGCCGCCTACGGAAGGCTGTCGAGCGGCCTGTCCCCATGTCTGCGGGTAAAGCCAAGTTACTTGCGCGTTACAGTGTACCCACTGACTTGGTTTCGTTGTTTCCAGTTCAGAGCATCAATCATGTGCTTGATCAAAGAAGGCTCATGCTGAGTTCACTGGAGTCGCGCTTTATCGAAAGCCTGGGTCTTGAGCCTGATTTCTAATGCATCTCATGTTTTGATTCACGCCTCGTCTGTCTCCCGTCCAGCAATGGAAGACTATGCGCCCGTCTTCTCAGAGCGACCGGTAGCCGTCCCTTCGCTCAGCAAGCAGCCAGATTGGTTCCTTTGCCGCCCCGGCCCCTCTGACCCAACTTCCCAGGTCAGGAGGCCCGCATGGCGGTCAAGAAGCAGTCCCGGTCCACGACGACGGCAGGTCCACGGCTGGCACCGCGCACCCAGAGCGCCCGCACCGCGCACGCCGCTCCGTCAGACACGGACAAGCTCCCGTTCGACATCGAAGAGGTCCTCCGCCGCGTGCGCCACGAGGTCCGCACCTTCGCGGACGCCGCCATGTTCGAGCTCGCCGCGAAAGGCCACGGCTCCCTCTTCGAACAGCTCATCGCGTGCATCCTCTCCATCCGCACGCTCGATGAAGTCAGCCTCCCCGCGTCCCTCCGGCTCCTCGGCCGCGCGCACACGCCCGAAGCCCTCTCGCGCCTCACCCCGGCGGAAATCGACGCCCTCATCCGCCCCGTCACCTTCCACGAGGGCAAGGCCCACCAGGTCCACGCCATCGCCGTGCGCACGCGTGACGAGTTCCAGGGCCAGCTCCCCGCGGATCCGGACGTGCTCCAGTCCTTCAAGGGCGTGGGCCCCAAGTGCGCGCACCTGGCGCTCGGCATCGCTTGCGGCCACGAGGTCATCAGCGTGGACATCCACGTCCACCGCGTCACCAACCGCTGGGGCTACGTGAAGGCCTCCACTCCGGAACGCACCCTCGCCGCGCTCGAAGCCGTGCTCCCTCGCCCCTACTGGGTGGAGCTCAACCGGCTCCTCGTCCCCTTCGGCAAACACGTGTGCACCGGCTCCCGCCCGAAGTGCTCCACCTGCCCCGTGCTCCCCTACTGCCGGCAGGAAGGCGTCACCTCCCACCGCTGACGACTACCGGTCGTGCCCCGCCCACTGCGTCGCCCTCCGCGCGAACCTCCGCCAGGGGTTCGTCCGGCCGCCGTTCTCCAGCGAAATCTCCTTCGAGTGCCGCACGTCCTTCTCCCAGCACGCCTCCAACTTCGCGGCGATCTCCCGGTCGTCGAACACCAGCGACCCTTCGCTCAACTTGTTGAGCGACAGCGAATCCAGATTCGTGGAGCCCACGACGCACAGCCAGTCATCCACCAGCATCGTCTTCGAGTGCAGCATCGCCGGCTGGTACTCCCAGATGCGCACCCCCGCAGCCAACAGCCGCTCATACGTGGACCGCTGCGACGCTCTCACCACCGGCACGTCGTGCTTCGGCCCCGGGCCCATCACCCGCACGTCCACGCCCTGCCGGACCTTCACCTCCAGTTGCTCCAGGATGTCGTTGGGCGGCGTGAAGTACGCGTTGGCGATCCACAGCCGCTTCGTCGCCGCGGCCACCACCAACCGCACCATCCGCTCCGCCTCGGTGATGCCCAACCGCCCGGCGCTGTCGATGAACGCCGCGCATCCGCCTCCGTCCTCCTTCAACTCCGGAAAGCACTCGCGCGGCAGGAACCCTCCGCCCGACTCAATCCAGTGCTTGGAGAACGTCACCTGGATGCGCCGCACCTCCGGCCCCTCCACCCGGATGTGCGTGTCGCGCCAGTTGTCCTCCTTCAGCCCGTCCCCCTCCCACACCTTCCAGATGCCGAAGCCGCCCGTGTACGCGACGCGCCCGTCCACCACGACGATCTTCTGGTGCGACCGGCTCAACAGCCGCCCCAGCACCTTTCCCGCCAGCAGCCGGTAGTAGTGCACCTCCACGCCCGCGTCCGTCAGGCGCTTCTCGATCTGCTGATCGAAGTCCTTGTCCCCAGTGGTCTCCTCGCTGCCCACCGGATCCACCACCACGCGGCACTGCACACCCGCGCGCGAGCGTTCAATCAACGCCTCCACGAACCGGTCCGACAGCTCGCACGGCCGCCAGATGTAGACGAGCATGTGCACGCTGTGCTTCGCCGCGCGGATGTCCTCCAACATCCGGCCGAAGACCTGGCTGTTCTCCAGCAGGTGCATCCGGTGCCCCGGTGACAGCCCCACGCCCGTGCACTGATAGAGCGCGAACGAGAAGCCCTCCGGTCCCGGTGGCAATTCGAACGGGCCCTGCATCTCGTGCTTGCGCGTCTCGTCGCCGCCGTCGAACCCATGCGCCCCCGGCTGGGGCAGCAACTCGTCCATCAGCTCGCTCATGGTCCCGGCAACGTAGGGACGCCTGCCCTCCCCCGGGAGTCACCGCCCACCTCC
>NZ_RAWF01000069.1:0-37397 GCF_003612075.1 Corallococcus sp. CA041A | reverse complement strand
GCCCCGCCCCGCCCGCCGCCGCCGCGGGTGCCGGACGTGGAAGACATCCAGCGCGGGTATGAACGGCTGGACTGCGAGGAGCGCGTCGTCCGGGGCACGGCGGTGCGGCTGTTCACCTTCCCTGGGGGCAACAGGGATGTATCACGCACGGTGGTCTGTCTTCCGGGGCTGGGCGCCAGTGGCCGGTCGTTCGCGCCCATGGAGCCGCTGGCCCAGGCGTGGAACCTGCTCCTGTGGACGCCGCCGCTGAAGACACCCGCGACCCATACGCCGCTCCAGTGGAACCTGTCGGTGCTCAACCACCCGGAGGCGGGGCTGCCGGAGCGCTTCGCCTTGATGGGGTCCTCCTACGGCAGCCTGCTGTCCATCGCGTATGCGTTGGAGCACCCCCAGCGGGTGAAGGCGCTGGTGCTGGTGTCGCCGGTGGCCAGCGTGCGGAAGATCCGGAGGCTGGCGTTGACGCTGTCCACGCTGGTGCGGGCGCCCCGGCCGCTGGCGTATGTGTTCGCGCCCACGGTGGCGCGGGTCATGGGAGGCCGGTGGCTGCCGGCGGAGGGGCGGGCGGAAATCGTGCGCGAGGCCCGGCGCATTTCGCCGCTGGAGCTGATGCGGCGGCTGCGTGACATCCTGGCCGCGGACTTCCTGCACCGGTTGCAAGAGCTGCGCGTGCCCACGCTCGTCATCGAGGGGGGCCGGGACCTGCTGGTGCCGCCCGCGGCCGCGCGCGACGTGGCGGCGCATGTGCCGGGCGCCCGGCTGGAGTTCCTGGAGGCGGCCAGTCACCTGCCGTACATGAGCCACCCGGAAGCGTTCAATGAACGCGTGTCCGACTTCCTCTCGCGGCACCCTGACTGAACAGGCGTTATCTCTAGTCGCGGGGGGAACACATCCACATGACCACGGCCGCAGACCAGCTGTCCCGCTCCGCGCTGCTGTTCCTGTCGCGTCAGTCCAACCTGAAGGACGTGGCCACGCGGCTCAAACCCTTTCGCCAGCTCGCGTCCCGCTTCATCGCGGGGGAGACGCTGGAGGAGGCGGTGGACGCGGTGAAGGCCCTCACGGCGAAGGGGCTGATGGCCAGCTTCGACCATCTCAACGAAGCGGTGCGCTCACCCCCGGAGACTCGCGACGAGGTGAAGCAGTACCTGCGGTTGCTGGCGCGCATCGACCAGGTGGGCGTGCGGGCCAACGTGTCGATGAAGCTCACGCAGTGCGGTCTGTTGTTCGACCGGAACCTGGCGCTGCAGAACGCGCGGGCGGTGGTGGCGGACGCGACGGCGAGGGACTCGTTCGTGCGCGTGGACATGGAGGAGAGCGCCGTCACGCAGACGACCCTGGACATCGTGCGGGATTTGCACTCGGAGTTCGGCGAGCGGCACGTGGGCGCGGTGCTCCAGAGCTACCTGCGGCGCACGGAGGAGGACGCGAAGGCCCTGTGCGCCGAGCGCGTCCGCATCCGGCTGTGCAAGGGGGCCTACCTGGAGGGTTCCGACGTGGCGTTCCCGGACAAGAAGGACGTGGACGCGAACTTCGTGCGCTGCATGCGCATCCTCCTGGACAGCGGCGTGTATCACGGCATCGCCACGCATGATGAGCGGATGATTGACGCCACGTTGGAGTACGCCGCGCGTCAGCATCTGCCCAAGGGCGCCTTCGAATTCCAGATGCTGTATGGCATCCGGCGCGACCTCCAGGAGCAGCTGGCGAAGGACGGCCATCCGGTGCGTGTCTATGTCCCGTATGGGAAGCACTGGTATCCCTACTTCATGCGCCGGCTGGCGGAGCGTCCGGCCAACCTGTGGTTCGTGATGCGCAACCTGATGAAGGGGTAGGCCATGAGGAATCCATACGCCGCCGCATATGTCGCCGGGGCCGTGGGCACCGGCGCCCTGGGAGCGCTGGTCGCCGTGCGCAATGCCTCGCTGGGCCGTCCGCCGCCCTACTCCGCGCGCAACATCGCGCGGCACGTGCTGAGCCGGCTGTTCGGACGGAAGCTGTCCCGGCGGGAGGCGGCGGACTGGGCCTTCGCGCTACGCGCGGGCTATGGCCCCCTTTTGGGGATGGGCTGGGGCCTGGTGCGAAGGGGCACGTCGAAGTGGTCCCTGCCGCACAGCGGTGTCCTGCTGGGCCTGGGCGTGCTCGCGTTCGAGCGCATGGCCTTTTCCCTCTTCAAGGCGACGGCCTCGGAGAGCAGCTGGACACGCGAGGAGCACGTCTGGCTGTTCGCGCAGACGGCGCTGTTCGGCGTGGTCACCGAGGCGACGATGCGCTGGCTCACGAAGTAGTCCGTTTCACGGAAGTGGGACGGTCGTTCCCAGTTCCGGTCAGGCCCCGGGGCGGCGTGCTCCGTCCGGCGGAGGAAGGCCGTGCGTGGCATCCTCGTTGCTACACGCGCGTCCTCGTCCCCCCACCCCTGACAGGTCCATGCTCTTGCACGAAGTCCGGCGCACGTTGCGCTCGATGGCCCGGGAGAAGCTCTTCACCGCGGTCGTCGTGTTGACGCTCGCGCTCACCATCGGTGCGACCACGGCGGTCTTCAGTGTCGTGTACCCGGTGCTCTGGCAACCCCTGCCGTATCCGGAGTCGGAGCAACTGGTCCGCCTCTTCCAGGCGACGACGCCGGGCGCGGGGGCCGGGCCGCACAAGGACCGCACCCGCGTGAGCCTTCCGGTGTGGACCGCGTGGCGCGAGGGTGCCCGGAGCTTCTCCGGCATCGAGGGCGTGCGGGTGGCGAAGCAGCTGCTGGGCGGAGCGGGGCTGGAGGCGCGGCTGACCGTGGGACGCGCCTCCGCGGGGCTGATGCCCCTGCTGGGCGTCCAGCCCGCCCTGGGGCGGCTCTGGGGGATGGAAGGAGAAGTTCCGGGCCGCGACCGCGAGCTGGTGCTGACCCATGCGCTGTGGCAGCGGCTGTATGGGGCGGACCCCGCCGTCCTGGGCCGGAGCGTCCTGCTGGACGACACGTCGCACGTCATCGTTGGCGTGCTGCCAGAGGACTTCCGCTTCGAGCCGGAGGTGGAGGCGTGGAAGCCCCTGGCGCTGGATGTGCTCAAGGACGGCGGCAATACGCTGCGCGTCGTGGGCCGGATGCGTCCGGGCGTCTCCCTGGAGCAGGCCCGGGGGGAATTGCTTCCGCTCACGCTCGCCGCGGCGGACGTCCCGGGCGAGCCACGGGTGGGGGTGCACGTGGAGCCCCTCCACGCGTACTTCGTCGAACAGTCCCTTTCGCAGCTCCAGATCGCGGCCGGGGCGGCGGTGCTGCTGTTGCTGTTGGGGTGCTCGAACCTCACGAACCTGCTGCTCGCGCGGGGCAGCGCGCGGATGCACGAACTGTCGGTGCGGCTCGCGCTGGGAGCGACCCGGTGGCAGCTGGTCCGGCAGGTGTTCGTGGAGAGCGCGGTCCGGGCCGCGTTCGGTGGCGTGGGCGGGTTGCTGCTCGCGCTCTGGGGGCGGGGACTGCTCACCCTCTTCATTCCAGGCTGGTTCGTGTCCGGACCGGGGCTCGAGCCCTCCTTGCTCGCCATCGTCGCGGCCGTGTCGCTGGCGACGGCGGTGCTGGTGGGGGTACTGCCCGCGCTCCACGCCTCGCGCGGAGAGGCCCGGGCCGTGCTCGCGCCGATGGCGCGCGGAGGGCGCGGCGCGACGTCCCTGGGCTGGGCGCGCTCGGCGCTGGTCGTCGCACAGCTATCCCTGGCGCTGGTGCCGCTGGTGGGCGCGGGGCTCATGCTGCGCACGCTGTGGAAGCTCCAGGCCGTGCCGCTGGGCTTCGAGCCCGAGCACGTCACGGTCGCGGAGGTGTTCTTCCCGCTGGAGCAGTTCCCCGACGAGGCCCGGGCCTCGGCCCTGGCCCAGGCGCTCATCGCGCGGATGGAGACGCTCCCCGGCGTGGACTCGGCCGGGCTCACCGCGGCGCTCCCCTTCTCGGGTGAAGTCTGGCGCGAGACAGCGGGCTTCCACGTCGCGGGGATGCCCCCGCCATCCGGGATGCCTCCCCGAGCCGGTTACGTTCCGGCCAGCGCGGGCGCGTTCCAGGCCATGGGCATCGCGTTGAAGCAGGGCCGCCTCATGGATGCTGGCGACACAGCGGATCATCCTCCCGTGGTGGTCGTCAGCGAGGCCTTCGCGCGCCGGTACCTCCCGGGCCGGGAGCCGGTGGGTGTCCGGCTCCAGTTGGACAGGGACGCGGCGCCCCGGGAAGTCATTGGCGTCGTCGGGGACGTGCCCATGGAGCGCATCTCGGTGGCGCCGTCCGGGGACCTCTACGTCCCGCTGGGCCAGGACATGCGCAAGAGCCTGAACCTGGCGGTGAAGTCCTCGCTGCCGGCGCCCCAATTGCTGGCGCTGCTACAGGAGGAGGTCCGCGCGGCGGATCCGAACCTGCGGCTCCTCAACGTCCGACCGCTGGACCGCGTGGTGGAGGCCGGCTCCGCCCGGGTGCGGGTGCTGGGCGGACTGCTGGCGGCGTTCGCGCTGCTGGGCGCGGTCCTGGCCTCGGTGGGGCTGTATGGATTGCTGGCCTTCTGGGTGACGCAGCGGACGCGGGAGCTGGGCATCCGGAGCGCTCTGGGCGCGACGCCTCGGGGACTGCTCCGGCTGGTCGTGACCCAGGGATTGCGGCTCACCGGCCTGGGGCTCGCCGTGGGGCTGCTGGGCGCGGGGCTGCTGGCCCGCGCGCTCTCCGCGATGCTGTATGGCATCACGCCCCACGACCCGCTCATCTTCGTGGGAGCGCCCGCACTGCTCTTCCTCACCGCGCTGGCGGCCAGCTGGATTCCCGCGGTCGCCGCCACGCGTGTCTCCCCTGCCGAGGCCCTCAAGCAGGACGCCTGAGGGCCCCTGCCCCACCTCAGGACTTGTTGCCCTTGTGGGGGAGGAGGTTCTCCACCATGTCCTTCAGGGACTGCTTGAGGAAGCCGCCCGCGTCCGGGTCGCCCTTCACGACGGCGGAGGCGAACATCTTCGCCTGCTCCACGGTGATGTGCGGCGGCAGGGGCGGCACGTCCGGGTCCACCCAGGCCTCGAAGACGACGGGCCGGTCCGCGGCCAGCGCTTCATCCCATGCGGCCGCGAGCCGGTCCGGCCGGTCCACGCGGATTCCCTTGAGGCCCAGGGACTCGGCGTATTTCGCGTAGGGGAAGTCCGGCAGCTCCTGCGACGCGGCGTACTTCGGGTCGCCGGCCATCGCCCGCTGCTCCCAGGTCACCTGGCCCAGGTCTCGGTTGTTGAGCACCAGGACGATGAGGCGCGGGTCCTTCCACTCCTTCCAGTACTTCGCCACGGTGATGAGCTCCGCGTTGCCATTCATCTGCATGGCGCCGTCGCCCACCACCGCGAGCACCGGGCGGTGCGGGAACGCGAACTTCGCGCCCAGGGCGTACGGCACGCCGCAGCCCATGGTGGCCAGGTTGCCGGACAGGGACGCCATCATCCCCTGCCGCACCTTCAGGTCGCGCGCGAACCAGTTCGTGGAGCTGCCGGAGTCCGCCGTGAGGATGACGTCCGTGGGCAGCTTCGGGGACAGCTCCCAGAACACTCGCTGCGGGTTGAGGGGGTTCGCGTCGTTCATGGCGCGCGCCTCCAGCACCTTCCACCAGCGCGCCACGCCCTTCTCCACGCCCTCGCGCCAGCTCCGGTCCTCCTTGCGCTTCAGCAGGGGCAGCAGCGCGCGCAGCGTCTCCTTCGCGTCGCCAACGAGCCCCACCTCCATGGGGTAGCGGATGGAGAGCATCCGGCCGTCCAGGTCGACTTGAACGCCGCGCGCCTGGCCCTCCGGCGGAAGGAACTCCGAGTAGGGGAAGCTCGTCCCCACCATCAGCAGCGTGTCGCAGTCCTGCATCAGGTCCCAGCTGGGCTTCGTGCCCAGCAGGCCGATGGAGCCCGTCACGAAGGGCAGCGCGTCCGGCAGCACCGTCTTGCCCAGCAGCGCCTTGGCCACTCCCGCGCCCAGCCGGTCCGCGACCTCCAGCACCTCGTCCACCGCGTTCATGGCGCCCGCGCCCACCAGCATCGCCACCTTCTTGCCCGCGTTGAGGACGTCCGCGGCGCGGCGCAGGTCCGCGTCCTGGGGAATCACTCGCGGGGACGCGTAGCCCACGCTGGAGTGCACGGTGCCGTGCTTGCGCGCGGGTGGTTCGTAGGGCAGCTCCTGCAAGTCGTTGGGCAACACCAGACACGTCACGGTGCGCTCGCACCGGGCGATTCTCACGGCCCGGTCCAGCGCGTGGCGGATGGCGGAGGGCGCGGTCACCATGGTGACGTACTCGCTGGCCACGTCCTTGAAGAGAGAGGTGAGGTCCACCTCCTGCTGGTAGTGCCCGCCCAGGGCCGTGCGCGCCTGCTGGCCGACAATGGCCACCACGGGCTGGTGGTCCAGCTTCGCGTCGTAGAGGCCGTTGAGCAGGTGGACGGCGCCCGGGCCGGAGGTGGCCATGCACACGCCCACCTCGCCGGTGAACTTCGCGTGCGCGCAGGCGGCGAAGGCGGCCATCTCCTCGTGGCGGACCTGCACGAACTGCATTTCGGAGTTGCGCCTCAGCGCGCCCATCACGCCGTTGATGCCGTCGCCCGGGTAGCCGTAGACGCGGCGCACGCCCCACTGGATGAGGCGATAGACGAGGTAGTCGCTGACGGTGGCGCTCATGCGCGAGGCTCCTGGGCAGGGGGAGGTCCCTCGCGTATCAAGCTAGTGACCGCGGTGTGCCCTGGAGCCCGGGGGCATCCCGGTGCCCGTCCCGCCCTTCTGGGAGCGGGCCTGCGTGCGGGCGGCTACTTCCGCTCGTGGCCTTCCGGTTCGTGCCGGTGCCGCCGGCCCTTGTCGTGGGCGAGCTCCGGGCGCTTCTCCGCCAGCCAGGCGATGGCGTGGGCGGAGCTGGGGATGGTGAGCATCAGGAACGCGGCGACGAGCAGCCCTCGCAGGAGGAGCCAGCCGTCCGCCGTCGCCAGCGTGGCGCCGATGATGACCAGCGCCCCGCCGAAGGGCACCGCGCCCGCCGCGTGCACGCGCGTGAGCACCGAGGGCAGCCGGTACATGCCGATGATGGCGGCGGTGATGAAGAACAGGCCCAGCACCACCAGGCCGTCGGCCACCCACTGCAACCCGGCGGACATCATCGGCTGTCCTCCTCGTCGTGGAAGGTGCGGCCGTGGTGCAGGAAGCGGGCGCCGGCCACGGTCTGCACGTAGGAGAGCAGGGCCAGCACCAGGGCCGCGTCCAGGTAGCCGGCCTCGCCGCGTGTCGCGCCGTACAGCGCCAACACCGCGCAGATGACCAGGCCCAGGGTGTCCACGGACATGAGCATGTCCGCCGAGGACCGCTGGCGTGAGGCCAGCAGCACCAGCGCTCCCAGCAGGCCCACCATCCACACGATGGCCAGGGTGAAGAAGGTCTTGTGCATCGCAGGCCGCCTCCCTACGGGAACACCGCGCGCTGGTAGCGCTGGTAGAAGTTGTCCTGCTGCCGGATCAACCGGTCCGGATCCGACGCGTCCAGCGCGTGCATGCGCATCACGCGCTTCTTCCAGTCCAGCTCCAGCAGCACCGTGCCCGGGGACAGGGACATGACCCACGAGGACACCTGCACGCCGCGCGCGGTGCGCTCGCCCATGGGGACCTCCACGACGCCCGCGTGATTCGCACGGTCGGCGGGGCCGAAGATGACCGTGAGCACATGGAAACAACTCCGCGTCACCAGCACGGCCAGGGCCCAGCCGAAGCGGGGCAGGTGCAGCGTGCGGCGCCAGTGCTCGCGAGCACCCAGGACCGGGGGCAGGACCGCCAGGGGGAACAGGCGCATCACCCCCAGGGCCAGCACCGCGCCCAGCGCGAGGTCCACCGGGTGGAAGCTGCCCACCATCAGCGCGTACAGCAGCGCCAGGGACAGCATGTGCACGAGGGTGCGCGGGCTCATGGCAGCGTCCCCAGACCCTGGATGGCGTCGCGTCCGGCGCGCAAGAGCGGCTCCGGCCAGAGGCCCGCGGCGATGAGCGCGAGGGACAGCGCGTACACCACCGCGCCCGTGCCCCGGTGCAGGGCCGCGCCCTCCCTCAACCACCGCTCGCGCTGGTAGGCGCGGAAGAGGGCCAGGAGCGACAGGGCGCTCGCCAGCACCACCAGCCCCGCGAGCCAGGCATGCCCCTGCTCCAGCGCCGCTCGCAGCAGCCAGGCCTTGGACCAGAAGCCCGCGGTGGGCGGCACTCCCGCCGTGCTGAAGGCCGCCACCGAGTAGGCCCTGCGCGCCCGCTCGCCGCCCCGGTCCTGCGCCAGGAACAGCGCCGTCTTGTCCACGGAGCCCGCCAGCGCCAGCGCCACCGCCGCGCACAGGCCCTCGCGGCCATCCAGGCTCAGCGCGGCGATGATGAGCCCCGCGTGCGAGATGGACGCGTACCCGAGCACCTCGCGCGTGTCCCGCCGGGAGAGCGCCAGCACGGAGCCGTAGAGGATGCTCGCCGCGCCCAGGATTTCCAGCAGCGGCCGGGCCTGCGCCAGCACCTGCGGCATCACGTCCACGCCGAAGCGCAGCAGTCCATAGCTGCCGATGTTCGCCAGCGCTCCCGCGAGCAGCGCCGCCACCGTGGGGCCCGCGTCCCGGTACACCGCTGGCGCCCAGAAGTGGAATGGGAAGAAGCCCAGCTTCACGCCGAACGCGCACAAGAGCAGCGTGCCGGGCACCAGCAGCGCGAACGGCTCCCCCGCCTGTCCCCACGCGATGATGGACAGCATGTCCAGCGTTCCGGTGGTCAGGTACAGCATCACCACCGCCGTGAGGAACAACGAGGACCCCATCAGGTTCACCACCACGAAGGTGAACGCGGCGCGCAGGTTCCGGGGCTTCTCGCCATACGACGCCAGCGCGAAGGCGGACGTCATCGCCAGTTCGAAGAAGACGTAGAAGTTGAACGCGTCCGACGTGAAGAACACCCCCGTGAGCCCCGCGCCCATGAAGACCACCAGCGCGGGGAAGCTGCGTGACGTGATGCCTCCCGCCACGTGCTCGTACACGAGCGTGCCCAGCAGCACCGACGTGGACACCAGCGCGAACACGATGGAGAGCTGATCCGCGCGCAGGCGGATGCCCACGCCCACGGGCCAGTCTCCCGTGACGAACTGGGGCGCCTGCGCGCTCCAGGCCTGGGGCAACAGCCACACCGTGCACACGAGCGTGCCCGCGAGCCCCGCGATGGCCAGCCACGCCACCCACGCGCGGCGCCCGTCCAGGAACGCCAGCACCACGCCCAGCACCCACGGCAGGAGCAGTGGACCCCAGAGCGGCATCAGGAGTCCTCCTCCCTCTCCACGGCGTGCACGCGCTTGAGCTCCGCTTCCACCAACCGGTCCGTGCGCAACGAGCCGTGCGCCCGCTGCGTGCGGTGCACCAGCGTGAGCAGCAGCGCGGACACCGCGAAGCCGATGACGATGGCCGTGAGCGCCAGCGACTGGAGCACCGGGTCCGTCACCGGCCAGCCCTGCTGCACGCTCAGCGCCTCGCCGCGCTCCGGGAAGGAGCCCGCGAGGATGAGCAGGACGCTGGAGTTGGTGATGAGCACCGTGCCGCACGCCACGCGCACCAGCTCGCGCTCCAGCACCATGCGCACGCCGCACGCGAACAGCAGGCCCACCACCAGGGATGCGATGAGGATCATGGTCCGGACTCCTCCTCCGCTCCCGTGCGCAGGGCGAAGCGGTCGATGACGGTGACCACCAGCCCGAAGACGATGAGCATCAGTCCTCCCTCGAAGATGAGCGCGGTGTGCAGGTGGAGGCCTCCTATGCCCAGCTCCGGCTGGTCCGGTCGGGGGAAGAGGCTCATGGGCGTGTAGCCCGCGAGCACGGGCAGGAACGCGGTGCCCACCACGAGCAGCAGCCCCACGCCCGCCAGCGGCGCCGCGTACCGCACCGCCACGTAGCGCCGGGCCTGGTCTCGACCCGCCACGACGTACTGGAGCAGCACCGCGAGGCCGGCGAGCGCCCCGGCCGGGAAGCCGCCGCCCACCGACGCGCCGCCCTTCAGCCAGAACGAGAGCGCGATGATCAACGACGGCCACAGCAGGAGGCGCGACAGGGGCGGGACGAAGGAGATCATGGCTTCTTCCCCTTCAGGGTCAGGAGGCTGGTGACGCCGAGCAGCGCCGCCACCACGACGGTCATCTCCCCCACCGTGTCCAGGCCCCGGAAGTCCGTGAGCACGGCGGCGACGACGTTGGGCGAGTGCGCGGCTTCCGCCAGCTGCACCGTGCGCGCGCCAACGCGGTCCGCATGGAGATGGGACAGGGCGCTCCAGCTCAGCAGGAAGGCGCTCGCGCCCGCGACACTGGCCGCCAGGCGGTCGCGTCCGCGGGGGTTCTGGGCCTCGTGCTGGGCACGCGCGAGGCGGCCGCGGGGCAGCAGGGCCAACAGGCCCGCGAAGAGCAGCGTGAAGGTGGTCTCCACCAGCACGGAGGTGAGGGCCACGTCGGGCGCGGCGGCGAAGGCGAACACCATGGCCAGGCTGAAGCCCACGCAGGAGATGAGCAGCACCAGCCGCAGATGACCCTTCGCGCGCAGCGTGGCCAGCGCGGCGGCGGACGCGAAGGCGAGCGCCATCACCAGCGTGATGTCCGCCCACCCCACCGGGCCCACCTTGAAGCGGTCGCGCAGCGGCGTCACGCCCAGCACCGCGAGGCCCAGCAGGCCCGCGGGCACCAGCACGGACGCCACGCGGTCGCGCAGGTCGCGCACCTCCTTCTCGTGCAGCCACGTGGACAGGCGGTCCAACTGGTGCAGCAGCAGGCGATAGCCTCGCTCGGCGCCTACGTGGGACGCGCCTTCCAGCACGCGGGAGAGCGCGGGCGTCCACGCACGGCGCGAGGCGAACAGCGCCACGCCCAGGACCCAGGCCCCCACGGCGAGCAGGTTCTCCGCGCGCGCATCCAGGTGGTACGCGAGCTCCAGCGTGGAGGGCTCGCCGCGCATCGCCTCCGCGGCGGCGCGGGAGGGCGCGACCAGGAGCCCCGGCAGCACGCCGCCCAGGAGGATGGCCGCCGCGAGCACGGCGACGGGGGCCACGAGCAGGCGCGGTGCGGCGGGCACGTCCTGGCGCGGTCCACCGAAGAGGCCCCACCACAGGCGCAGCGTGTACGCGAGCGTCATGCCCGCGCCCACGAGCCCGGCCGCCATGAACGCGGGGCCCTCCTTCGCGAGCGCGTGGAAGAAGACCTCGTCCTTGAAGAAGCCCACGGTGAGGGGCAGCGCGGCGAGCCCCGCCGCCGCGACGGCGCTGGCGCCCGCGAGCACGGGGAGCGAGTGGCGCAGGCCGCCGACCTCGGACAGATTTTTCTTCCCGGTGACCTGGGTGATGGCGCCCGCGGTGAGGAAGAGGGCAGCCTTGCACGGCGCGTGGGCCGCCACGTAGAGCGGCGCGCCTTCGGAGCCCAGCGCCACCAGCACCAGGGCGTAGCCGTACTGCGCGATGGTGGAGTACGCGAGCACGCGCTTGAACGGATCCGCCACCAGGGCCATGAGGCTGCCCATGCCCAGAGACAGGAAGCCGATGGCGAGCAGGCCGTGGCGCACGTCCGTGGCGGGGGCGAACAGGGGATAGAGGCGCTGGAGGAGGAAGACGCCCGCGGCGACCATCGCGGCCGAGTGCAGGTACGAGGACACGGGCGTGGGCGCGGCCATGGCGCGAGGCAGCCAGAAATGGAACGGCACCTGCGCGCTCTTGCCCAGCGCGCCCACGGCCAGGCACACCAGGGCGCCGGTGGACGCGGGGTTCTGCGCCGCGCGTTCGAAGACGAGCGGCAGGGAGAAGGTGCCGTACTGGAGGCCCAGCGTCATGGCGCCCGCGAAGAAGACGACGGAGGTGGCGCCGGTGAGCACGAGCGACAGGAGCGCGGCGGCGCGCGACTCGGGGTCCTCGCGGTCGAAGCCGATGAGCAGGTAGGAGATGATGGTGGTGAGGTCCAGCGCCACGAAGAGCAGCAGCAGGTCATCCACGGTGACGAGCAGCACCATGGCGGCCATGAACGCGAGGAGGAGTCCCTGGAAGCGCACCTCGTCGCGAGCGGGACGGCCTTCCTCGTGGAGGTGGTGCGGCATGTACGCGCGCGAGTACAGGACCACGAGCGCGCCGATGCCGAGCGCCATCGCGGCATAGAGGCCGGACAGGCCGTCGCGAGTGAACTCCAGCGACAGGCCCCAGGAGGGGGCCCAGGGAAGCACGAGGCGCGTGGGCGCCTGCGTTGTCCATTCATGGACCAGCGCCCCCATCGCGGCGAGCGCGCCCAGGGCGCCCATCCAGGCCGCGGCGCCCGGACGCCACCGGCCCGCGACATAGGCGAGCGGCGCGCACGCCAGGGCCAGGAGGATGGGCAGGAGGAGGGGCATGGGCGAAGAGGCCCACGTTAGGAGTGGCCCGCCGATGCAGGCACACAACCGTCAGCCCCGCGCGCGGAGCGTCACCCGCAGGTCACTCGCGGAGCCGGGGCAGTGCGCTGGTGGACAGCCCGGCCTGTTCCGATGGCCCGCGGCTACAGCGAGTCCAGCAGATCCCTGCATTCACGCCGCCAGTGGAGCGCGGTGGCGGGCACGGGGTTCACTCGCACGGAGCCGTCCGCAGGCTCTCTCGACAGGAGGCGCACCTCTTCCGGACGCACGTGCTCCAGCAGGTCCGGCGAGTGCGTGGCCAGCACCACCTGCACCGGCTGGCCTCCCGTGGACTCGCCTCGCGTCATGGCGCGAAGGAGCTCCAAGACTTCGCGCACCAGGCCCGGGTGCAGGGCGCGCTCCGGCTCGTCCAGAGTGAGCAGCTCCGGCAGCGGGCGCTGGTAGGGCAACACCAGGAACGCGAGCAGCCACAGCACTCCGTCCGACACGTAGTCGGGGCCGAACCAGACGTCCGGACTCCAGCGGTCGCGGAAGCGCAGCCGGAAGGAGCGGTCCTCCAGGTCGCGCGCCACGTCCACCTCCGACAACGACGGCACGCGTCTGGCCAGTTCCTTGGAGATGACCTCCCGCGTGGACATGGGCAGCGCCGCGAAGACGCTCGCGAGGTTGCCGCCCTTGCGCTCCAGCCAGGTCGCCTTCGCGGACGAGCCAGCTCCGCGCAGCGCCTCCATGCTCAGCGACAGCTGCTGCGTGGAGTGCCCCTGGCCGGGCAGCGTGTCCATCACACTGAACGGATACTCCACGCGCGTGCGGTCGCCGTGCGCGTACGTCCATTCGATGGAGAGCGGACGGGACTCATCCCGCCGCCAGAAGTCCGAGGGCTCGTACGCGAGCTGGTGTTGGAGCCCCTCCAGCACGGCGGTCTTCCCCGACGCCGAGGGCCCCACCAGGACGGTCAGTGGCTCCAAGGCGAGCTGCACGCGAAGCAGGCACCGGTAGTGCTCGAAGCGGACGGAGGCAATCACAGCTGGAAATCTAACGGCCTCCCCCCAGGGGCCGTCCATGGCTCCAAGCGGACCCAGGCTCCAACGTGGGGTGTCCTCCACGCCCTCCAGGCGGCCAGGCCCTTCCCCGGCGGGGTCTCCGCCACGGCCGAACCGGGTCCTCTCTCCGAGCGGCAGTTCCTACTCTCGACGATGAAGGGAGGGAAGGATGCGGATGCGCGGACGGCTCCAGGCGGTGGACCATGCGGTGGCGCCGTGGAACCCCGTGCGCGATGCCGTGCTCCCCGGTGCGCTGGCGGGAACGGTGGGCGCCTTCGCGATGACGGTGCTCGCCTGCGCGTTCGCGGCCGTGCTGCAAGGCGAGCCCTGGAGGCCTGCGCTCCTCGTGGCGGGGCTGTTCTTCCGCGGTGGCGCGGCCCAGGGAGCCGGCGCGGTGCTGCTCGGGCTGTTCATCCACTTCGCCGTGGCGGGTGGACTGGCCACGGGCTTCGCGCTCCTGCTGCCACGCCGGGGCACCGCCGTCGCGGCGCTCTGTCTGGGAATGCTCTACAGCCTGGGCCTGTGGGCCGTGATGACCCGGCTGATGATTCCCTTCGCTTCGCCACCCCTCGCGCGCGAAGCCTCCTCCGCGCTGCTGTTCCTCCTGCACATCGCGTTCGGCGCGGCGCTCGGCACAGTGCCTGCGCTCCGGGATGTCCTCACCCGCGTGGACCGGCTGCGGCGTCAACTCCACGCCCTGAGGACCTCCCCACCCTGACGCTCACGGCTCCCGAGGACCCGCGGGCTCCGGAGGCCTCGCGCTCCTCGGGTCCTCCATCGCTCCTGGCAGGGCCTCCACCGGGAACGGACCTGGAGGAATCGTGGGACGGAAGCGCGTGCGCGTCTCCAGCACGCACACGGCCAGCAGCACCGCCACGAACACCACGGACGTGAGCAGCACCAGCCCGTTGCTCGTGCGCTGCTCTCGCAGGTGCATGTAGAACAGGGCGATCAGCAGCCCCTTCGCCCCCGCGATGAGCAGTGCCACCGGCAGCGACCACGTGCCGTGCGGCAACTTGTGCAGCCCGTACGTCAGCGCCGTCAACGCGAGCAGCACCCCGCCCACGACCAGCACGCCGGCCACGCTCAGCTGACGCTCCGGCTTCTCCACCGCGTCCTCGGTCACGGGCCCGCTCCTCAGGACAGGTACAGGATGGGATAGACGAACAACCAGATGACATCCACCAGGTGCCAGTACATGCCGCCCAGCTCCACCGGCGTCGCGTACGCCGAGCCGAACGTCCCCGACGCGGACCGCACGCCCAGCACCGTCAGCACGCTCACGCCCACGGTCACGTGCAGCGCGTGGAAGCCCGTCAGCAGGTAGTACAGCGTGAAGAAGAGGCTCGCGCCCACGCGCGGCACCTCCGTGAACCGGTACGCGTCCCCCGGCAACCCGCCCTCCTTCACGTGGTGCGCGTACTCCACGCCCTTCACCCCCAGGAACACGACGCCCAGGAGCGCCGCCGCCAGCAGCAACGCGCCGCCCAACCCCGGCCTGTCCTCCCGCACCGCGTGCACCGCGAGCGCCACCACGATGCTGCTCGTCACCAGCAGGAACGTGTTCAGCGTGCCCAACCCCACGTCCATCGTGAGCTGCGCCGCTCGGAACACCTCCGGGTACACCGAGCGATACACGCCATAGGCCGTGAACAACCCCGCGAACAGCAACACCTCCGTCGCGATGAAGACCCACATGCCCAGGTACGCCGCCTGCCGGCGCGCACCATCGGAGCCCCAGTGCTCCGTTACGGCCTCAGGCGGCATGCTGCACCTCCTCGCTCGCGTACTCGTGCGGACCGGTGGGGTACTCGGGCGGTGTGGAGAAGTTGTGCGTGGGTGGCGGGGACGCGGACCGCCACTCGAAGCCGTCGCTGCCCCAGGGGTTGGCTCCTGCCACGGCGCCATGCCGCAGGCTCCACGCCAGATACCCCGCGATGGCCAGGAACCCGAACGCCAGCAGTGACGCTCCCGCCGTGGACGCCACGTGCAGCGACTGGAAGTGCGGCGGATAGTCCGCGTACCTCCGGGGCATCCCCAGGTTCCCCAGCAGGAACTGCGGCACGAACGTGGCGATGAAGCCGAAGATGATCAACACCGCCGCGCCGTTTGCCAGCTTCGCCGGGAAGCAGCGCCCGGACATCTTCGGGAACCAGTAGTGCAGCGCCGCCAGGAACGCCATCACCGTCGCCCCCACCATGATGAAGTGGAAGTGCGCCACCACCGAGTACGTGTCGTGCCAGTGCAGGTTCAACGACGTGGTCGCGTACGCCACGCCAATCATTCCTCCGAAGAAGAGGAAGAACATGAACCCCAGCGTGTAGATGAGCGGCGACTCGATGGCGATGGAGCCCCGGTAGAGCGTGCCCAGCCAGGAGAAGATTTTTATCGCCGTGAAGATGGCCACCAGCATCGACATCGCGCCGAACGCGCCGGACCCGAACGTGGACTGGCCGGACGCGAACATGTGGTGGCCCCAGGTGAAGAACCCCACGAACGCGATGCCCAGCGTGGAATACACAATCATCCGGTAGCTGAAGGCGTTCTTGCGGCTGAAGGCACACACCGCCTCGCTGATGACGCCCATCGACGGCAGCACCATGATGTAGACGGCAGGGTGGCTGTAGAACCAGAACAGGTGCTGGAAGAGGAGTGGGTCGCCTCCTCGCGCGGGGTCGAAGATGCCCGCGCCCACCACCCGCTCCAGCGCCACCAGCAGCAGCACCATGCCCAGCACCGGCGTCGCCAGCACCTGGATGATGGACGTGCCGTAGATGGCCCAGACAAACAGCGGAAGCTTCATCCACGTCAGGCCCGGCGCGCGCAGCGTGTGCACCGTGGCGATGAAGTTGAGCCCGGTGAGGATGGTGGAGAACCCGATGATGAACACGCCCACCAGCACCGGCAGCACCGCCGTGCCCGTGGTCGTGCTGTAGGGCGTGTAGAAGGTCCAGCCCGTGTCCGCGCCGCCCTCGAACATGCCCCACAGCGCGATGCTGGCTCCCAGAACATAGAGGTACACGGACGCCAGGTTGAGCCGGGGAAAGGCCACGTCCCTGGCGCCAATCATCAGCGGCACCAGGAAGTTGCCGAAGGCGGACGGGATGGCTGGAATCATGAACAGCCACACCATGGTGACGCCGTGGAGCGTGAACATCCGGTTGTACGCCAGGTGCCCCATGATGGTGCGGCCGGGCGTGAGCAGCTCGATGCGCAGCGCCAGCGCGAACAGGCCGCCCACGAGGAAGAAGAAGAGCGTCAGCCCCAGGAACATCACCCCGATGCGCTTGTGGTCGTGCGTCGTGAGCCACGACCACACGGTGCGCCCGTCCGTCAGGTAGGACTCAGCGGCCGGTGGGGACATAGACAGGCTCCTCGGCCGCGGTGACACCCGGGCGCAGGGGACGCAGGGACTTGATGAACTCCACGAGCGCGCCGGTGTCCTCCGCGCTCAACCGGCTGTGGTAGCCCGGCATCACGGGCGCGTAGCCAGCCACCACCTTCGCCAGCGGATCCATCATGGACTCGGTGAGGTATGCCTCGTCCGCGAGCACCGCGCCGCCGCCCTCCAGCGGCTCCTGCCTGCCGTACAGCCCCAGCCACGTGGGGCCGATGTGCGGCGCGCCCGTCACCGTGTGGCATTGCAGGCAGCCCTGCGCCGCGGCGATGCGCTCGCCCCGGACGGCCATGGGCTCGGCGGTGTTGGCGCCGGGCAGCGCGGCCACGGGGAGGTTGCGGCGCTGCGCATCCCGCCAGGCTTCGAAGTCCGCGGGTGGCAGCACCACCACCTCGCCGCGCATCTGCGAGTGGTCCAGCCCGCAGTACTCCGCGCACAGCACCTGATGGCGGCCGGGCTTCGGGGCTTCGAACCAGAGGTCGGTGTAGCGGCCGGGTATCGCGTCCCGCTTCATGCGGAAGTCCGGCACGTAGAAGGAGTGGATGACGTCCCGCGAGGTGAGGAGCAGCCGCACGGGCCGGCCCGAGGGCACCACCAGCGTGTCGATGGCGCTGGGGCCTCCGGGATAGGTGAACTTCCACATCCACTGCTTGCCGGTGACGTACACGTCCAGCGCGTCCTGGGGCGGGCTCATCACCCAGACGAACTGTCTGAAGCCCAGGACGAACCAGAGCAGGAACAGCGACAGCGGCACGCCGATGAACAGCGCCTCCAGCCACGTGGGCGCCACCACTCGAGGCGTGGGGTCCGACGCCGTTCGCCGGCGGTAGCGCACGAGGAAGAAGAGGCCGACGGCGCCAATGCCCATCCCCACCGCCATCGTGGTGAGCAGCAGGACGTAGTGCAGATGGTCCACCTTCACGGCGAAGGTGGAGCCCTGCTCCGGGAGGAAGAAGAGGCGGCGCAGCAGCTCGTTCATCGCGCGCCCCCTTCACCTTCGGAGAGCAGCTGCCGCATGGCCGCGTCGATGGGCTGGTGGATGACGCCCGCGTCCACGTCCACCCAGCCGTAGCCGTCCAGCCGCTCGCGCTGCCGTGCCTTCAGCGCGTCCGCGCGCCGGTCCAGCGAGAAGGGGGCCTGGTCGAGCATGCCCACCTGCAGGGTGCTCGGAGGCATGGGGAGGGGGCGCTCGGATCCGGGACGCCAGAGGATCCACAAGGCCCACGCCGCGACGCTGGCCGCCGCGAGCAGCGCCAGCGCCACGGCTCCGACGCGCAGCAACCACGCGGTGGGCAGCCGCTCCAGCTCCGGAGGTGGTGGACGGGCTTCGCTCATGGCGGACGCACCTGGAGCGAGTGGACGAGATACGGATCCGCCACGGGCACGGGATAGGCGCCACGCGAGAGCCAGAGTGCCGCCGCCACGGACAGCCCGCCCACGCCCAGCCACGCGGTGAGCGCCGTCCAGGGAACGAAGACCCGCTCCGGCGAGAGCGAGGGGAACAGCAGCCACGCCACGTCCACGGCGTGCATCGCGAGCAGCCACAGCGCCACGGCCCCCAGCACTAGCGGACGCGACTTGAGCTCGCGCGACAGGAGCAGGGCGAAGGGGATGACGAAGTGGCCCAGCACCAGCACGAGCGACAGCACGCCCCAGCCGTCCTCCAGGCGGACGCGGTACCAGCTCACCTCCTCAGGCAGGGCGGCGACCCACATGAGCATGAACTGCGAATAGGCGATGTAGGCCCAGAAGCAGACGAAGGCGAACATCAGCGTGCCCAGCCGGTGGTAGTGGCCCGGGGACATCAAGCTGCCGAAGTGCTGCGTGCCGCGAGTGGCCGCGCCCGCGATGATCATCAAGGCCAGCGCGCCCACGAACGCACCGGAGAAGACGTGGACGGCGTAGACGGTGGACTGCCACGTCGCCTCCAGCGACATCATCCAGTCCAGCGTCATGAAGGAGAACGTGAGGCCCAGCGCGGGCAGCGAGCCCCCGCCCAGCCGCCGCTGCCACAGCGTCCAGCGCACGTCGCCCGTTGCGTCCTGGCGCACGGACCAGCGGTGCAGCAGGTGGCCCACGAGTCCCCAGGTGACGAAGTACAGCGCGGCGCGCACCAGGAAGAAGGGCACGTTGTTGTAGAGCCGCCGGTGTTCGAGCACGTGCAGCGTGTGCTCGCCCAGATCCGCGGACGGCGCGACCCACGGATACAGGTGCCGCATTCCCAGCGCGAGGGGCACGAACAACACGAGGAACAGCGGCGCGGTGGCGGCCGTGACCTCCAGCGCACGACGCAGCACCACGGGCCAGCGCGCCTTTGACGCGTGGAAGGCGGCGAGCAGCAGCAGCGCGCCCAGACACAGGCTCAACCAGTAGGAGAAGCCGAAGAGGTAGCCCGCCAGTGCCTGACGCACGTCGAGGAAGGCGCCGACTGCAGTGGCGGCAAGCCCTACGACGCCGAGCGCCGCGCTGATGCCCAGCGCGCGTTGTCCGCCCTCGAAGCGTGGGAGCACGGGAGGTGTCATGGTGCTCCGACCTCCTGGCGCAGCCGTGCCTGCACTTCGGGCGGTGCGACGGTGAGCGATGCACGCTGACTGCGGCCCAGGGCTCTCAGGTACGCGACCACGGCCCAGCGTTCATGGGGCGTGAGCTGCGGTCCGTACGCGGGCATCACGCCGAAGCCCTGGGAGATGACCGCGAAGTAGAAGCCCAGCGGGTGCGGCAGGTCTCCCGTCGTGGAGGGCTCGTTGAGCCGTCCTTCCATCGCGAGGCCTCGTGGCCCCACGAGCGCCACCTGCCGGGCCCGCGCCGCGTCCGCGTCACTCACCTTCACGCGTCCCGCGTCCGGAACGCCGGGCCGCCCCGCATCGGCCGTGTCCCTCACGGCGCCCCACCCGTCCACCCTCTGGGGCAGAGGAAACGCATCCGGCCCCACCCTCGCGGTCACGGCCTGCGTTCCCGTGTACGGGGCTTCACCCTCCACGACGCCGTAGACCACCTGGCTCGCGTGGTCGTGCGGCACGAACAGCCCGGGCGGCCGGCGCTGCGGCATCTTCCGGGCCACGATGGCGTCCCCGTCTCCCGTCAGCCCGTGGCACACCGCGCACCAGGTCTCATAGGCCGTGCGCCCCTCCTCCAGCAGCTGCCGGGTCAACGGCACCGGCACTGACTGAAGCCATGCCCCCTCCGCCGTGAGCCCCTGCGTGTCCCCACGCGTGCGCCACTCCTGCGCCACCGTCCCCGGCACCAGGGGGCGCATGGCTCGACCGTCGTCGAAGAACTCGCTTGCTCCGAACGCCTCTGCTCGCGGCTGTGACGCCATCGGATCCGTGTCGTCGCACGCCGCCATCCCGCCCAGCAGCGCCAGGAGCGTCCAGTGCTTCATCGCGCTCCCTCCACCACCACCGACACCTGCCGCGCTCCCAGCTCGCGCAGCGCCGCCTCCACCTTCGGCGCGTCCTCCCCGTCCACCGCCACGCTCGCCCAGAAGCCGTCCACGGACGCGCTGCGGAAGGACTCCACGTCGAACACCGGGTGCGTCACGTGCGGGAAGCCGAAGAGCAACATCAGCGCGCCGAACACCGTCAGCGCCGCGCTCAGCACCGCCAGCTCGAACGTGATGGGCAGGTTCGTGGGCACGCTGTGCAGCGGCCGGCCTCCCACGTTCAACGGATAGTCCACCGCGTTCGTGAACCACTGCGTGACGTACGCGAACGCCGCCCCTCCCAACCCCGCCCCCAAGGTCAGCAACGGCAACCACGAGCGCTTCAGCCCCAGCGCCTCGAACGTCTCCTCCACCGGGAACGGCGTGTGCGCGTCCAGCTGCTCGAAGCCCCTCGCGCGCAGGTCCTTCAGCGCTGCCACCAGGGCTTCGCTGGACGCGAACTCTCCCAGCACCCATTGGCGGCTCATGGCGCACCACCTGGCCGAGTGCCCTGCTCACGCCGGAACTGAAGCGACGCGTCCACCTCGCGCTGGAGCTCCTTCATCTCGCTCACCGACACGGCCGGCACGAACTTCAGGAACAGCAGGAACGCCGTGCCGAAGAACGCCACCGTGCCGCCCAGCAGGCTCCAGTCCACCCACGTGGGCCGGTACGCCGCCCAGGACGACGGCAGGAAATCCATGCTCAACGACGCCACCACGATGAGGAAGCGCTCCGTCCACATCCCCACGTTGATGAGCAGCGCCGCCACCCACAGCACCACCACGTTCGTGCGCAGCCGGGAGAACCAGAACAGCTGCGGCACCAGCACGTTGCAGAAGATCTGCATCCAGAAGAGCGGCGCGTACGGTCCGAAGAACTCCGCCTCCGTGGCGTGCATCTCGAACGGGTTCCCGCTGAACCAGGCGAAGAAGTGCTCCTGGATGTAGCCGTAGGCCACCATCCACCCCGTGGCCATCAGCACCTTCGCCATGTTGTCCAGGTGCAGCGGCGTCACCACGTGCTCGATGCCCAGCGCCTTGCGCGCCGGAATCAACAGCGTGAGCACCAGCGCGAAGCCGCTGAACACCGCGCCCGCGACGAAGTACGGCGGGAACACCGTCGTATGCCAGCCCGGCAGCTGCGACACCGCGAAGTCGAAGGACACGATGGTGTGCACGCTCACCACCAGCGGCGTGGCCAGCCCCGCCAGCAGCAGGTAGCCCGTGCGCCACTGCCGCCAGTGCCTCGCCGAGCCCCTCCACCCCAGACTCGCAAGCCCGTACCAGAAGCGCGCTCGGGGCGTCTTCGCCGTGTCGCGCGCCGTGGCCAGGTCTGGAATCAGCCCCACGAACCAGAACAGCAGCGACACCGTCAGGTACGTGCCCACCGCCGCGATGTCCCACGTCAGCGGCGAGCGGAACTGCGGCCATGCGCGCAGGCTGCTCGGATAGGGCACCAGCCAGTAGAACTTCCACGGTCGTCCCAGGTGCAGCAGCGGGAAGAGCCCCGCGCACGTCACAGCGAAGAGCGTCATCGCCTCCGCGAAGCGGTTGATGGACCCTCGCCACTTCTCCTGGAACAGCAGCAGGATGGCGCTGATCAACGTCCCCGCGTGGCCGATGCCGATCCACCACACGAAGTTCGTGATGCCGAACGCCCACGCCACCGGGATGTTGTTGCCCCACGTCCCCACGCCCACGAAGAGCGTGACGCCCACCGCCACCGCCAGCACCGCGGTCCCGGCCAGCCCCAGCCCCATCAGCGCCCACCAGGTGCGGCCCGCGGGGCGGTGCACGAAGGCCAGCAACGACTCGCTGTAGGCGCGGTCGGAGTGGCGCCCCTCCAGGATGGGGTGCTCGGTGAGCGGGTCCCCGGGCGCGGGCACCTGCGGGTCGGCCGTGCTCATGCGCCTCCCTTCGGCGCCGGGTTCTTCAGGCGCACCAGGTGCACCGTGCGCGGCCGGGTGCCCAGCGTGTTCAGCAGCCTGTAGTGCCTCGGGTCTTCGTGCTCACGGCGCACGCGTGACTCCGGTGCGCGCAGGTCCCCGAAGGTGATGGCCTCCGTGGGACAGGCCTGCTGGCACGCGGTGCGGACCTCGCCTTCACGCACATCCCGGTGCGCCGCACGAGCGACGGTGCGGGCCCGCTCGATGCGCTGCACGCAGTACGTGCACTTCTCCATCACCCCGCGCGAGCGCACCGTCACGTCCGGGTTCTGGCGCAGGCGCGTGAGGGGCTCGCGCTGCTGGTACTCCAGATAATTGAAGCGGCGGACCTTGTAGGGACAGTTGTTGGAGCAGTACCGCGTGCCGATGCAGCGGTTGTAGACCATCTGGTTGAGGCCCTCGTCCGAGTGGACGGTGGCGTTCACCGGGCACACGTATTCGCAGGGCGCGGCCTCGCAGTGCACGCACGCCACGGGCTGGGTGATGAAGCCCGGGTTGTCAGGGTCGCCCAGGAAGTACCGGTCGATGCGCAGCCAGTGCATCTCCCGGCTCTTGAGCACACCTTCGCGCCCCACCACCGGCACGTTGTTCTCCGCCTGGCAGGCCACCATGCACGCGCTGCACCCCGTGCACCGGTGCAGGTCGATGGCCATGGCCCACTGGTGGCCGCCGCTCGCGAGCGCCGTGGGTCCCGGCGGATAGAGCCGCTCGCCGTCCTCCTGGAGGGAGTGGAGCGCCTGGGGCTTCGCGCGGAAGGACGCCTGCGTGAGCTGGAGCGCCAGCTGGCGGCCCTCCATGCTCCAGTGTTCCTGCGTGAGCGCCAGCGCGTGATGGCGGCCCGTGCGGGTGATGTTCGGAGTGCCTCCGCCCCATGGCAGGCTCCGGAACCGCAGCGCGTACGCGTTGACGCCCACGCCCTGGCCTACGGGCCCGACGCGCTCGCGGCCGTGGCCCAGCGCCAGTGTCACCGTGTCGTCCGGCTGACCGGGCAGCACCAGCACGGGCACCTCCACCGCCTGGCCCAGCACCTCGATGCGCGCCACGTCCCCCTTCTCCAGCGACAGTGCCCGCGCGGTGGCCGGGGAGAGCAACGCCGCGTTGTCCCAGGTGAGCTTCGTCACCGGATCAGGCAGCTCCTGGAGCCACGCGTTGCCCGCGAAGCGGCCGTCGTACAGCCGTGAGTCCAGCACCAGCGACAGCTCCAGGCCCTTGGGGGCTTCCCTCAGGAGGCTCGCGCGGGCGTCTGCTCGGAGGTCTGGCGCATTCCCGAGGAACTGGGAGGGCTCCAACCCCGCGACCTCCCGCGCATCCCGAATCACCGCGGCCTCGTCCAGCACGGCCCGAGCGGGCGGTGCCTGGGTCTCCGGGATGACGCCGTCCGCGAGCCACGTCTCCCAGCGCGCCTCGAAGTCCGGCGGTGAGCCCGAGCGTTCACGCCACAGGGACTTGAGCAGTTCGTAAGGGCTCTGCGACTCCAGGCCCGCGAAGACGGACAGGAGCTCCACCTCGGAGACCGCGCCAGGGAACAAGGGCGCGATGAGGGGTTGCAGCACGGACGCGGTGCCGTCGGGTGCGCGGCCGTCGCGCCACGACTCGAAGGGATGCGTCGCGGGGACGAAGGTGGGGCAGAGCGCCGCCGTCTCGTCCTCGTGGAGGCCGTGGTACAGCCGGAAGGGGACGCGCTCCAGGTATTGCGTGAAGCCCGAGTCCACCACCGCCGTCCAGGCCGGGTTCCACGCAGTGATGATCAGCGTGTCCACCCGCTTATCGAACATCTCCCCCGTGAGCGAGGTCAGCGCCTCCGGGTCTCCGTCCGGGAGTGCCACGGGTTCGAGCAGCCGGGGCGTGTTGCCCAGCGCCTCGTCCATCGCGAACGCCAGCTCATGCACCAGCGGCGGCTGGCGCGGGCCCACCGTCACCCGGCCCTGTCCCCGGTGCGCGAGCAGGTCTCTCGCCGCGCCGCGCACCCAGGCGCGCTGTGCATCCGTGAGCGCGGTCGGTGGAACACGCAGGCTCGCGAGCCCCGAGGCCAATGCAGGCGTCACTCCGCGCGTGGGATTCGCCAGAGCATTCCCTCCCAGGCCTGCCCCTATCGCCTCCGCCAGCGCGAGCATCAACGCGACGCCCTGCGACGGCCGCATCCGCAGCCGTTCGTCCGCGAAGCCGCCCGTGACGGTCAGCGTGCTCTCCGCCACCCACAGCCGGTTCATCGCCTCCGGCTTGCGCGCGTTGACGAAGTCCCGCGCCGCGCGCAGGTGTCCGGGTTGCGTGGTCGCGAGGAAGTCGTCGTCCACCGCGACCACCACCGCGCGCCCGACGTCGTGCACCACCTCCAGCACCCTGCCGTACGCCAACCGCGTGCCCTCGCGACGCCCGTCCGCCAGGGCCGCGCCACAGGGGATGATCCGCGCGGACGGGAAGCGCTGCTGGATGCGCGCGTACAGCGCCTGCACCAGCGGACTGCTCGTGGGCTCCACCAGGAAGCGCAGCCCCGCGCCCTGGTCGTCGCGCTCGGCCTGCTTCCGCAGCGCATCCCTCACGGTGCCCCACGCGGACTCCACGCCTTGCAGTCGCGCGGTCTTCGCTCTCGCGGCGTCGTAGAGCCCCAGCAGCGCCGCCTGTTCGAAGACTCCCGCCGCCCCCAGGCTCGCTGGGTGCAGCGGGTTGCCTTCCACCTTCGTGGGCCGCCCCTCGTGGCTCTGCACCACCAGCCCCACCGTGCGCCCGTTCCACTCCAGCCCCGTGGCGAAGTGCAGCGGCACACCCGGAGTCAGCCCCTCCGGCGGCGTCGAATACGGGAGGATCTTCTCCGGCGGCTGACGGAAGCACCCGCTGAAGCCCGCGGCCGCCAGCGACGCCGCCGCGACTTGCAGGAAGGTGCGCCGGGCCACGCCCTCGGGTGGAGACATTGCCCCCGGGGGATGCTCGCGCGACACGGCCTCGTGGCCGGGCCCTCCCGCGTGCCACTCCTCCAGGCTCCTCCACGCGCGCACCGGCTCCGTCCCGTCAGCACCGGGCGTGTCGCGTTCATCCGTCCGTGCGGGGTCGGTCAGAAGTGGCATGTGTTGCAATCCGTGCGAGGGGACACACCGAGCGCGGCCTGCACCGCGCGGCCCGTCTCCCTCGGGTCTCCGGGAGGACGCCACGTGAGGTTCGCGACCTCGGACACGGGGCGCAGCCACGGCGTCGGGTCGCGGTGACAATCCAGACACCAGCCCATGGTGAGCGGCGCCACCTGCTGCACCGCCGGCATGGTGTCCACGCGGCCGTGGCAGGTGACGCAGCCCACGCCCTTGTTCACGTGGATTTGATGGCTGAACCAGACGTAGTCCGGAAGCGCGTGCACCCGGTTCCACGGAAGCGGTGCACCGTCGAAGCCGCTGGCGCGCACCGGCTCCAGGCGGGCGCTCTCGTTCCACACCTGCGCATGGCACCCCAGGCAGCGCTGCGTGGGCGGCACTCCCGCCACCGGCGAGCGCCACGCGCCCTCATGGCAGTAGCCACAGGGGATGCCCTCGTCGCCTACGTGGTGGCGGTGGTCGAACAGGAGCGGCTGCTCGCGAGGCGTGAACGAGCCCCGCCCCAGCGGGTTGCGCGCGAGGAGCAGCAGGCCCGCCAGCGACACCGCGGGCACACCCAGTGCCAGGGCGATGAACGCCCGCAGCACCGAGTCGGTCCCCGGGCGGAACAGCGGAGCCATGGCCCCCCCTTCAACATGGAGGCCTCCGCGGGCCAGGTCGCCGGAGGCGGGCGCGACTGTGGGCGTGGCCTCGAGGCAACCACCAGCCTCCCGCTCGCGTCCCGTCGCGTTTCACACGGCCAGGACTCACGACGTCCGCCAGTCCACAGGAATGCAGCCCACCCGTGCAGCACGCGAGCGCACGTTCCACGTGCTCGCGGGCGGGCTCCGATGCGCGAGGTCAGCACGCATTGGCGTCCACGAAGGAGCCACGCGCGAGCAGTGCACGGCAAGCCACGGCACATCACGCCAGCGTGAGCACCGCGCATACGCGACGGAGCCACGCGCGAGCAGCCCGAGCGCCTGCGCGCACCCCTTCGCTCAGCGCCTCGACGCGAAGCCCAAGGCCCCGCGCATCAGGAAGGCAGCGTGCGCCCGCGCACGGACACGGAGGCCGTCATCACCGACGCCGCGCCCACGTACACGTCCACCGGAGACAGCGGCCCCGAGCCCGGCAGCGCCGCCAGCTCGCGCACCATCGCGTCCCGCCCCTGGCACTCCACACCGTGCCCCATGCAGTCGCGCAGCGCCGCCTGGAGCCCCGCGGCGGAGTCCGCCCCGCGCGCATCCAGCAGCACCCCACGCAGCACGTCCCGCAGCGCGGGCGACACCCCACCCAGCGCCGCGTCCACCCCGGCCGCGTCCTCCGGAACCACCGTGTTCCCAGAGACCAGCGCCAACAACACCCGCCCCAGCGCGCGCAAATCCTCTCGCGTCTCCACCGACGAGCCCACCGCGTCCTCGCGCACGGGCAACTCCACCACGTCCGGCCGGGACGGCGACATGAACCGGCGCAGCAGCGGACGCGCGGGCCGCAACCCGAAGTCCGTCAGCGTCACCTCGCCCCGAGGCCCCACGCGGATGCGGTGCGCATGCACATCCCCGTGCACCACGCGCGCGTCATGCGCGGCATGCAGCGCTCCCGCCACCTCCGCGCCCACGTGACACACGAACGCTTCCGACGGCCGCCCGCACCGCCCCAGCACCCGCCGGCGCGCCGTGGCCAGCGAACAGCCCGGGACGTAGTCCGACACCACCGTCAGCGTGTCGCGCACGTCCACCTGGAAGCCGTGGAGCCTCGCGATGCCCGGATGCCTCAGCGGCACCGCACGCGTCAGCGCATCCTCCAGCGGGCGCCGCGTCTCCGGCGCCAACCCCGACGCCAGGAGGAACGTCTTCACCACCAGCGGACGCGCATCCACCGCGTCCTGCTCCAGCGGCCACACCAGGGACACCCACTCGCCCAACGGGCCCCTCCCCAGCGGATGCAGGGGGGCGAACGCGGGCAGCCTGGATGCGAACGGAAGCACGGACATGGCAACCTCCAACCCAACACATCCAACCCGTGACGTCAACGCACCGCGTCCTACGTCACGGGTCCTGCATTCCCCGACACCCGGGCACGAAGCCCAGAGTGCCGGGGAAGGCCCGAGGCTAGAAGTAGCCGCCGACCGTGGTGGTGATGCCCAGCGTCACGTCATTGCCCGCGAAGTAGCCCTGCTCCGAGCCCAGGCTGCCCACGCTCTGGCTGATGACCGCGCGCACCTGCGGACCCGCGCCGATGAAGAAGTGCGGCGTGAGGTGGAACAGCACGGGGGCGTTGAAATCCAGGACGAAGTTCACGTCGCTGGCGCCCGGCACGTGGGCGAACTGCACGCCGAAGCCCGCCTTGGGCCACAGCGACACGCGATCGCCCAGCGGCAGGTGGTAGCCCACGCGGCCCAGCACGCCCAGGCCCACGACGGTGCTGTCACCGAAGCCGAAGGCCACCAGCGCGGACGCGCCCACCGACAGGTTCTGCTGGAGGAAGTAGTCCGCGGACGGCTCCAGCCGGATCAGGAACACTTCGGACGCGGTGTTGTAGCCCAGGAAGCCGTTGAGGTCCTGGCTGATGACCATCTGGCCCGCCTGGCCGAACGACGACGAGCTGCCCGGGTTCGCGTTCAGGTTCGGCTCTTCCGCCGCCACCGCCTGCGCCGACACCGCGAGGCCCGCCACCAGCGCCAGGCCCGTCCACTTATTGCTTCCACGCATCGATGTTTCTCCCCTCGTTGGCGCCCCGGCCGACCCTTCCCGGAGCGCATGCGGGGCCCCTTCTAGCCAAAGGGCGCCGCAACGCGAGGATGTTTTCTGACCCACCCAACACTTCGTTGACACCCCACCATCAGCGCAGCGAACAGAAAAAATCCTGATCGCGGCCCCCTCGGAGAGGGGGACGTCTGATGGCGCCCCGATTCAGCGGGCCGCGCGCATCAATCCGCGCGCGCCCAGCACCGCGCCGCCCACCACGCCGCCCGTGAGCGCGGCCAGGCCCAGCGTCGCGGTGAAGCGAACCCACGCGGGCGTGGGCGGCACGCTGCCACGAGGCCCCACGCCCTCCACCACGGGGGTGAAGAGGTTGCCCTCGGGCCTGTCCAGCGGCATGTCCGTCGTCTGCATCCGCACGCCGAAGCGGGACAGCACGGCCTTGCCCACCGACGGCGCCAGGCCGTTGAGCCACAGCATCAACCGCCCCTGGAGGAACGCCGGCACCGACGTGCGGCCCGGCCGCTTCGCCAGCCGCACCACCGCGCGGGCCACCAGGTCCACGTCGTACGTGGGCGGCACCGGCACGGGCTTCCACCCCAGCATCGTGGGCGCGTGGTCGAACATGGGCGTGGACACGGACGGCACCAGCACATTGGAGACGTGGATGCCCGTGCCCGCCAACTCCAGCTCCAGCGCCCGCGCCCACCCCAGCGTCGCGTGCTTCGCGGCCGCGTACGCGGACAACAGCGGCGCGGACCCCGACGCCAGCATGGACTGCACGTTGAGCAGGTGGCCGTGGCCCTGCTTGCGGAAGTGCGGCAGCACCGCGCGCGCGAAGCGGAAGTAGCCGAAGCACGACACGTCGAACACGCGCGTGATGTGCTCCCAGGGCAGCTGGTCGAAGTAGCCGTAGGACTGCACCGCCGCCGCGTTCACCAGGAGGTCCACGCGGCCGTAGTGCTCCACGCATTCGCGCACCACGCGCTCCACGTCCTCGGCCACCGTGACGTCGCCGTCACTCACCAGGCACTCACCGCCGCGCTGGAGCACCTCCACGCGCAGTTGCTCCAGGGCCGACTGGCGCCGAGCGGTGACGCACAGCCGCACGCCGGCCTCCGCCAGCCGCAGCGCGGATTGCCAGCCCACGCCGCTCGACGCGCCCGTGACGATGGCCACCTGTCCTCTCAAGTTCTCGTGACGAGCCATGCGCTTTCGCCCCTCCTCGCCCTGAGGTGGGCCTTCTGGCCGGGCTTCGCACGAGGCAAGCCCCCGGAATCCTCCGCGCGACGCCCGCTCGCACGGCCGCTCGCCGGACCGGGAACAGGGCGCGCCCCGCCTCCCCATCCCCGAGTGTGCACCCGTCAACAAGACGCCCCACCCTATGAGCACGCTTGCAGCCACCGCACCGAAAGGGCCCGACCATGATCCGCTGGAGCCGACTCCGTCCCTTCGCACGCCCCGAGAAGCGCTCGCTCCTCCAGGACATCCTCATGGGCGCCGCGGGCGGCGCGCTGGGCACCTTCGCCATGAACCAGGCGCAGGCGCTCATCGCCAGGCTGAGCGAGTCCAAGGAGCAGGACGACTCCCAGCAGGAGCCCGCCACGGAGGTGGCCGCGCGCAAGGCGGCGGAAGGCGCTGGCGTGAAGCTGGAGGGAGAGCGGAAGAAGAAGGCCGGCAACGTGGTGCACTGGAGCTACGGCACGCTCTGGGGCGCCGTGCACGGTGCGCTGCATGAGCGAGTACCACTGGCGGGGAAGCTGTTCGGCGTGGGCTTCGGCCTGGGCCTGTTCCTCATCGGTGACGAGCTGGCGGTGCCGCTCCTGCGCCTCGCTCCGCCGCCCCAGAAGGTCCCGGCGAAGTCGCACCTGAGCGCGCTCGCCGCCCACATCGTCTACGGCACCACGGCGGAAGGCACCTACCGCCTCGTGCGCCGCGCCCTGGCCTGAGCGCGGCCCGTGCGGCTCACGACCAGGAGACGTCGTAGTACGCGTCCACCAGCGACTGGGCATGCCCGCGCACCTGCACGTCGTGCACGCCCGTCACCTCCAGCGCGGACTGGAGGATGCCCTCGTTGTAGGGCACCGGCATCAGCGAGCGCTTCATGATGACCCGGCCCGACGTGGGGCCCGTCCACTCCACGGAGCGCTCGCCGAAGTTCAGCGCCGTGCGGTAGCCGGAGTGCATCAACTCCAGGAGCCGCTTCGGGTCCCCACCCGCCTGCTGCACGAAGTCGCGCGCGAACATGGAGTTGAGGAAGTCCAGCATCGCCTGCGTGCCAATCTGCCGCTGCGCCGCATCATGGCCGCCGACGAGCGGCGAGAGCTGCTCCGCCGCCACGTAGGACAGCCGCAGGAAGCGCGGGAACGGATAGGTCTGCATGGGGATGAAGTCCGCAGTCTCCCCCACCTGATCCAGACAGCGCTTCACCGCGTCCGCTCCGCCCAGAAAGCGCACCGCGTCCAACACGCCCAGGAAGAACAGGCCCCGGCTCGTCTCCTCCGGCTCCGTCGCGGCCAGACGGGCTTCCAGGTCTCGGGCGACGTCCTCGGGTAGGTTCAGCGTGCCATCCGGCATCTGTCGTCCTTTGAGTGAGGGGGAATGGACCAGGCGGGGACCTGACGGGGCGCGAGGATTCCACAGGTCTCGCTCCATCGCGAGTCCTCGATGCGCACGCGCCGCGCCATGCGACACATGTTTCACGACGTGGGAGGTCCTTCCGGGCCTTCCCCGGATGACGGCAGGAAGCGGCGCACCACTTCCATCAGGTCCGCCACCGCCACCGGTTTGCGCAGGTAGTCCACCGCGCCCGGGGGATGAAAGGGGCTGCCGGACAGCACGATGACGGGCACGCCTTCCAGCATGCGCTCCTGGGACAGCCTCGCGAGGAAGGCCTGTCCGTTCATCACCGGCATCATCAGGTCCAGCAGCACCAGGTCCGGACGGGGATGGGACGCAAGCCAGCTCCAGGCATCCTCGCCGTGGATGCACTGCGCGACGCGATAGCCCTCCATCTCCAACAGCGTCGCGACCGCGTCCCGAAGGTCTTCCTCGTCCTCGATCAACAGGATGAGAGGGGCACTGTCTGTCATGCAGGTTCTCCACTCGCTCTCCGCCACGTCTCCGGCCATCACGTGGCTGTGGGTCTTCCTGCTCCGCCTGAAGGCCCGCGGGGCCCCAGGGGAGGGTGGAGCAGGAAGAGGCGTTGGCACCGTGGAGTAGTAACGATTCAGCCCCCCCGGTCTGATTTCGCGCGCCGCGCATTTCCGTGCCTGCTCGCCTGCTCTCGCGTTCACTGCTGGACGCGAGCCAGGGACCGGCGGCACTGGTCCGCACCGCCGCGCGTCCCCATCTTGAGCACCAGATTCCACGTGCGCATCCGTAGGAGGGGCGGCCTTGAAGTTCCGCGACCTGATGAAGGGTTGGCCCGTGCTGCGGCAGTTCGCCCGAGGAGACAGCCGGGCCCTGGGCGACACGGCGATGTCGGCGCGAAGCCGCTCGCTGGCGCCGCGCACGAAGTCCGCGGACCGGGTGGTGAAGTCCATCTGCCCGTACTGCGCGGTGGGCTGCGGGCAGGAGGTGCACGTGCGCGACGGGCGCATCCTCGACATCGAGGGTGACCCGCACTCCCCCATCTCACGCGGACGGCTGTGTCCCAAGGGGGCCGCCACCTTCCAACTGGTCACGGGAACGCAACGCGTGCAGCAGGTCCTCTACCGCCGCCCCGGCGGCACGGAGTGGGAGCCCATCCCGCTGGAAGAGGCGATGGAGAAGGTGGCCGAGCGCGTGAAGCGCACGCGCGACGCGACGTTCGAGGTGACGGACGCGAAGGGCCAGCGGCTGAACCGGACGCTGGGGTTGGCGCACCTGGGCGGGGCGACGCTGGACAACGAGGAGAACTACCTCCTCAAGAAGCTCTTCAGCGCGCTGGGCGTCGTGCAGGTGGAGAACCAGGCTCGAATATGACACGCGTCCACGGTGCCCGGTCTGGGCATCACGTTCGGCCGCGGCGGAGCCACGACGTTCCAGCAGGACCTGCAGCACTCGGATTGCATCCTCATCCAGGGGTCCAACATGGCCGAGTGCCATCCGGTGGGCTTCCAGTGGGTGATGGAGGCGAAGGCCCGGGGCGCGAAGGTCATCCACGTGGACCCGCGCTACACGCGCACCAGCGCGGTGGCGGACGTGTACGCGCCCATCCGCGTGGGCTCGGACATCGCGTTCCTGGGCGGGCTCATCCACTACGTGCTGGAGCACGAGCGGTACTTCCGCGACTACGTGGTGCAGTACACCAACGCGGCCACGCTCATCCGCGAGGGCTTCCTGGACACGGAGGACCTGGAGGGGCTCTTCAGCGGCTACCAGCCGAAGGACAACCGCTACGACATCCACACCTGGCAGTACGAGGGCGTGGACGGCGTGGTGCCGGCGGCGGGCCACAAGGAGCTGACGGACGAGCCCGGCGCGGGCGCGGGCGGGCATGACCACCGCGTGGACCTCCGCGACGAGCACCGGGACGAGACGCTCCAGCATCCCCGGTGCGTGTTCCAGCTCTTGAAGCGCCACTTCGCGCGCTACACGCCGAAGGTGGTGTCCCAGGTGTGCGGCGTGGACGAGGCGCTGTTCCTCCAGGTCGCGCGGACGCTGTGTGACAACTCCAACCCGGAGCGCACCAGCGCGTTCTGCTACGCGGTGGGCTGGACGCAGCACACGGTGGGCGTGCAGTACATCCGCACGGCGGCCATCCTCCAGCTCTTGCTGGGCAACATCGGCCGGCCCGGCGGAGGCATCCTCGCCCTGCGAGGGCACGCGTCCATCCAGGGCTCCACGGACATCCCCACGCTCTACAACCTGCTGCCCGGCTACCTGCCCATGCCGCGCGCGAGCGGAACGGACTCGCTGGAGCACTACATCCGCAAGAACAAGTCCGGCAGCGGCTGGTGGACGGAGTTCCCCAAGTACGCGGTGTCGCTGCTCAAGGCGTGGTTCGGGGACAAGGCCACGAAGGACAACGACTACCTGTTCGCGCACCTGCCCCGGCTGACGGGCAATCACTCGCACATGCAGACCGTGGCGGACATGGCGGACGGGAAGCTCCAGGGCTACTTCGTCATGGGGGAGAACCCCGCCGTGGGCAGCATGAACGGGGCGCTCCAGCGCAAGGGGCTGCGCAAGCTGGACTGGCTGGTGGTGCGCGACTTCACGCTCATCGAGACCGCGGAGTTCTGGCGCACGGCGCCGGAGGTCCAGTCCGGGCAGGTGCGTCCGGAGGACATCCAGACGGAGGTGTTCTTCTTCCCGGCCGCCGCGCACACGGAGAAGGACGGCACCTTCACCAACACGCAGCGGCTGCTGCAATGGCATCACAAGGCCGTGGAGCCGGCGGGGGACACGCGCAGCGAGCTGCACTTCGCCTATCACCTGGGGCGCAAGCTGCGTGAGCGCTACGCGGGCTCCACGGACCCGAAGGACGCGCCGCTGCTGGATTTGACGTGGGACTACCCCACGCACGGGCCGCACGCGGAGCCCTCCGCGGAGGCGGTGCTGAAGGAGATCAACGGCTACACGGTGGCGGACGGGGAGCTGGTGGATGGCTTCACGGCGCTGAAGGACGACGGCTCCACGGCGTGCGGCTGTTGGATCTACTCGGGTTGCTTCAAGGATGGCGTGAATCAGACGGCGCGGCGCAAGCCCGGGCAGGAGCAGACGTGGGTGGCGCCGGAGTGGGGCTGGGCGTGGCCGTCCAACCGGCGCATCCTCTACAACCGCGCGTCGGCGGACGCGAACGGCAAGCCCTGGAGCGAGCGCAAGCGCTACGTGTGGTGGGACGCGGGCGAGAAGAAGTGGACCGGAGAGGACGTGCCGGACTTCATCGTGGACCGGCCGCCGGAGTATCGGCCGCCCGAGGGCGCGACGGGACTGGCGACCATCGCCGGCAATGATCCGTTCCTCTTGCAGGCGGACGGCAAGGGATGGCTCTTCGCGCCCAGCGGGATGATGGACGGGCCGCTGCCCACACACTACGAGCCCATGGAGTCGGTGGTGTCCAACCCGCTCTACGCGCAGCAGTGCAGCCCCACGCGAGAGGAGTGGAAGCGCAAGGACAACCCCTATCACCGGGCCTGGGGCGACCCGCGCTATCCGTACCTGGTCACGACCTACCGGCTCACCGAGCACCACACCGCGGGCGGCATGTCGCGCTGGCTGTCCTGGCTGAGCGAACTGCAGCCGGAGATGTTCTGCGAAATCTCCCCGGAGCTGGCGCGCGAGAAGGGGCTGAACAACGGGGACTGGTGCACGCTCGCCACGGCGCGAGGGGATTTGGAGTGCCGGGCGCTCGTCACGGAGCGCATCCGCCCGCTGAAGGTGAAGGGGCGGCAGGTGCACCAGATTGGCCTGCCGTACCACTGGGGTGTCACGGGGCGCGTGCGCGGTGAAGGGGCCAATGAGCTGACGGCGTTCGTGGCGGATCAGAACGTGGATATCCAGGAGTCGAAGGTGTTCACGGCGGACCTGCGGGCGGGACGGATGCGCGCGGGGGAGAGGGCCGCGGCGGGAGCGGCGCCGCCTCCGCTGCTGTTGCCGGAGGTGCCGCGCGACGTGACGCCGCCTGGGGACACGGACCATTCGGAGACGCAGGAACCCGAGGGGAAGGGATAGGCGAATGGGGAGCCGCAAGGGGTTCTTCACGGACACGACGCTCTGCATCGGCTGCAAGGCGTGCGAGGTCGCGTGCAAGCAGTGGAATCAGCTTCCGGACGACGGCTTCCACTTCACGGGGATGTCCTACGACCAGACGGCGCACCTGGGCGCGTCGACGTGGCGGCACGTGGCGTTCGTGGAGCGGCCGGTGCCGTTGCAGGGGCAGACGTCGGGCGCGGGGGACTTCTCGTGGCTGATGATGTCGGACGTGTGCAAGCACTGCCAGCGCGCGGGGTGCCTGGAGGCATGTCCCACGGGCGCCATCGTGCGCACGGAGTTCGACACGGTCTACGTGCAGCCGGACGTGTGCAACGGCTGCGGCTACTGCGTGTCCGCGTGTCCGTTCGGAGTGATTGACCGGCGCGAGGATGACGGGCGCGCGTGGAAGTGCACGCTCTGCTACGACCGCATCGGTGACGACCAGACGCCCGCGTGCGCGAAGGCGTGTCCCACGGCGTCCATCCAGTACGGTGATTTGGACGAGTTGCATGCGCGCGCGGAGTCACGGGTTCGCGACCTGCATGACCGTGGCGTGACGGACGCGTACCTGTACGGGAAGGACGCGGAGAACCAGCCGGGCACGGGTGGGCTCAACGCGTTCTTCCTGCTGTTGGACAAGCCGGAGGTCTACAACCTGCCGCCCGACCCGGTGGTGCCGACGAAGAAGGCTCTGCGCTCGTGGGCCTCGGTGGCGATGGGTGCGGTGGGAATGGTGGCGGTGGCGCTGGGCGCGGTGGCGTTCGGCCGGGAGGGGCGAGGATGAGCGACGACACGCTGCTGGACCGGCTGCAACGCAAGGCGGACGGACGGAACATCGACACACGCGCGGGCATCCTGGAGGGTGAGGGTTCCCAGCAGCGGGTGAAGGACCCGGAGTCTGTGCGGCATGGGATGGACGTGTTGCCGACGGTGCCGTCACGGTCGGGGCCGGACAGTGAAGGAGCGCCGAGCTACTACGGCATGCCGGTGTTGAAGGAACCGCTGTGGATCTGGACGGTCCCGGCGTACTTCTACGTGGGCGGGGTGGCAGGCGCGGCGAGCGTGCTCGGCGTGTCGATGGAGTATCTGGGGGGACGGAGGCTGGAGCGACTGGCGGGGCGCTGTCACGCGGTGGCCACGGCGGGGGACATCGTGAGCGCGGGGCTGTTGATCCACGACCTGGGCCGGCCGTCGCGCTTCCTGAACATGCTGCGCGTGTTCCGGCCCACGTCACCCATGAGTGTGGGTTCGTGGGTGCTGGCGGGTTCGGGCGCGGTGAACACGGCGGCGTTCGTGCTGCGACGGATGCCCGGAGCTCTTGGAGTCATGGGACGCACCGCGGGCATCGTGGGCGCGGTGCTGGGGTTGCCACTCGCGGGCTACACGGCGGTGCTGGTGAGCAACACTGCGGTGCCCCTGTGGCAGCAGGTGGGGCGCACACTGCCGCTGTTCTTCATGGCCTCCGCGACCGCGAGCGCGGGGAGCCTGTTGTCCCTGTTCCCGCACACGGACGCGGAGGAGCGCGTGCTGCGCCGCTTCCGTGTGGCGGGCAAGGTGGCGGAGGTGTTCACGCGCGAGGCGGTGGAGCTGGAGGCGCGGCAGGTGGTGGAGGTGGGGAAGCCGCTGCGCACGGGTGTGTCGGGAGCGCTGTGGACGCTGTCCCGGACGTGCTCGCTGGCGGGGCTGATGATGGACGTGCTGCCGGGACGCGCACGGTGGAAGCAGGTGACCGCGGACGTGCTGTCCACGGTGGGAGCAGTGGCCGCGCGTTACGCCGTCATCCAGGCGGGCAGGGCCTCCGCGAGGAATCCGCAGGCCACGTTCCAGGGACAGCGACAGGGGCTGGGTGCCGCGCAGGTGGAGGGGAACACAGAGGCATCGGACGGAAAGCCCCTGAGCTTCCCGTTGCCCGTGCTCGGTCAGTCACAGGCCGGCATGCCCTACGCACGGTTCATGGCAACGTGACGCCGTAGCGAACCAGATCCTCCGGCGTGTTCACGTTCGCCAGCGCACGCAGCTCCGGATCCACCGTTCGCAATGCGTCCACCGGCAAGGTCCGCGTCCGGAACCGCATCAGCAGTCCCCGCAGAGACGGATCCTCCACCAAGGCTTCACCCCAGTGTGACACCAGCTCCGTACGATACGCCGCGAACAACGGCTCCCACCGTCCGTCCCGCTCGATGCACACCGCGTCCACATCCTCGCCTCGCGCGTCCAGCACCACCCGCGCCGCGGCCTCCGTCACGAACGGCATGTCGCACGCCACCGCGAACACCCACCGCGTGCGGGCCGCGCCCAGGGCCGCATGGACCCCTCCCGGCGCTCCCTTGCCCTTCACCGCGTCCGCCACCGTGCGGAGCCCGAAGCGCTCGTACGGCTCCGGAACATTCGCCACCAGCAACACGTCCTCGAAATGCGACCCGAACGCCCGCAGCCGTTCCAAGGTTGTGAGCCCCTCCACGCTCAGCAGCCCCTTGGCCACGCCCCCCAACCGGGTCCCCTGCCCCCCTGCCAGGATGGCCAGCGTCACGTCGGGAAAGGTCGCGGATCCGTCCATGTCCGCCGACCCTACACACCTCTCATCTCCGCGAAAACGCTTCACACCCGGGATTTCGCCAACCCCCAGAGGGAGGGAGCAACCGCCGCTCCCATGCCCTGTGTGGACAAGGCACTCGCGCAGCAGCTCCTCCGCCTTGGCGAAGACCTCCCGCGCGCGGTTGGCGATCTTCCCGTCCTCGCGAACGGTGAACTCCTCGTCGATGCCCCGCGCCGCGCGGTGGATGTAC
>NZ_RAWF01000698.1:0-422 GCF_003612075.1 Corallococcus sp. CA041A | reverse complement strand
CCGCGGCCTCAACCACCGGCAGATCTGCGCGCGCCTGGTGGAGCACCTGATCGCGCTCAAGCGTGCCATCGGCTTCCATGAAACCCTGGGCCTGCACGGCGTGCGCACGGCCGATATCCCGTTCCTGTCGCAACATGCGATGGACGACCCGTGCATCCTCACCAACCCGCGTGCGTCGAGCCAGCGTGATGTCGAGGTGGTCTATGGCGAGGCCCTCTGACGAGCAGCAACGGGCGCTGGCCGGGCTGCTGGGGCTGGGCGATCACTCGGCGCGCAAGAGCCATTACCCGGAGCTGGCGGCGCGCCTGGACGAACTGGAGGCCGAGCGCAACCGCTACAAATGGTTGTTCGAAAACGCCGTGCACGGGATTTTCCAGGCCAGCCTGCAAGACGGCATGCGTGCCGCCAACCCGGCGTTGGCA
>NZ_RAWF01000697.1:0-422 GCF_003612075.1 Corallococcus sp. CA041A | reverse complement strand
ATATTAAAAGACTGTGCTGATGAAGGCTTAATGATATGTCCTCTGGGGATGGATCACCGCGCACCAACCAAATAGAAAATATTACATTGTTGCGTTAGCCAGACAGCCTCAACCAATATATGATGAGCATCTTCCATGTGCCATATTCTTCCGTTGACTGAACATTACGGGGGTCGAATCTGAAACGATAACCTCGACAACGCACTTCGTAAGGCTAGCCCGGCATCAAGTGGGAAGTCTATGCGTCTCCATTGAAGTCAATGACCTCCCAGCTATTGTCATCGTCATCGTTGGAATCAGCAACATCATTCGGTCGGTCTGTTTCCTTCCAGGCCTGCTTGCCCTGGTTGGCGAGAGCTTTCCAGCCCTTGCTGATCTTTTTGACTATAAAGTATGAAGTCAGCAATAGTCTAGCATATAAC
>NZ_RAWF01000696.1:0-422 GCF_003612075.1 Corallococcus sp. CA041A | reverse complement strand
GCGCAGAATGCTCCCCAGGGAGATCCGCATGCCATGGAAGCAGACCGAGAGGACTGTCGGCGTGAAGCATTGCTGGGTGAGACCCGCGGCCTGGCCGCCGGGGAACGCGAATCGCTCGATGCATTGACCCGAACGGCCGCACAGCTCACGCAGTGCCCGATTTCTCTGGTCAGCCTGGTCGGCACCGACCGGCAATTCTTTCTCTCCCATTTCGGCATCGACCTCGATGGCGGGGCGCGTGACGGCTCGTTCTGCACCCACGCGATTGGCCAAGCCGATTTGTTCGAGGTGCCCGATGCGCTGGTCGACCCGCGGGTCATGCTCAGCCCGATGGTGACCGGCCCACCGAACATCCGCGCCTACTTTGCCAAGACGCTCCGCCTCGACGGCCCGGCCGTCGGAACGCTGTGCGTGATCGACAG
>NZ_RAWF01000695.1:0-422 GCF_003612075.1 Corallococcus sp. CA041A | reverse complement strand
TTGATGCACTTACTGGAAATTGGCATCGCGCAGGCATATGACAAACTAGGACAACACCAAAGAGCACTGGATATGGTGCTGAAACTACTGCCTGAGATAAAAAACGACCAGCTTGACTGTAGAATAGAGGCGCTCGAAATAGGCATTTCCAGCGCACTCTACGTCGACAAGGTGGATACGGCGAACACCTTCCTAGCAGAAGCTCTACACCTGATCAGACTCAATCCGGGAGAGGTCTACGGCGCTAACCGAATGAACGACCTGGCGATGTGTTATGCAGACACAAATCACCCTGAAAAGTCCGAGCAAATTTTCACCGCCTCGTGCAATGATCGAAAAGCTTACGGGACCCTGTATGACGACGCGGCTATTATGCTCGCTCGGTTCTATAACGGGACGGATCAACCACATAAGTCGCTGTC
>NZ_RAWF01000694.1:0-424 GCF_003612075.1 Corallococcus sp. CA041A | reverse complement strand
GGCAAATATGGTAGAACTTAGTATTACGGTAAGTTTGAAAGCATGTAGCTAGGTTATCGATTGTTTGGAGCTCCTTTCTTCGGTAAACAAGACTTAATCAAAGCTCCGCGGGGCGGAATGTTGCCTAAAAGGAGGGCTGGAGGGTTGAGTGATAGCCAATCTTGAGCTAGGACCGACTAAAATAGACCCTAGAAATGCTAGAACTAAGCAGCTTAGATCAGATTGTGTATTGTGCAGAATCGACACAGATCTGAGCGTTAGTAGCTAAGTAGGTAGTTACAGTAGTTTGCCATGCGGCTACCGGTAACTTATGTAGTAGGTACCTAGTGACAGTATCGACGACTCCTTGTGAGATACGATACACTGAATATATGAACTGTTTGCTTATCGGTTCAGTTTTCGGGTCAATTCAGTCGAAAGGAAG
>NZ_RAWF01000693.1:0-424 GCF_003612075.1 Corallococcus sp. CA041A | reverse complement strand
GCATAGATGTATGTAAGTTTGGGGAAAGGTTCCTCGCTGAGAAAGGTTGCAAGTTCGGCTGTGATCTCGTCTGGGACGACTGCTGTGAGATCGAGGTGGTATAGCAGAGGAGCTTTCAAGCGTCGCACCCATTGATTGATTGAAGCGCAATGAGATATTATATGCTTTCTCAGGTGAGGCAGGTTGATGGGTTTGCCGAGCACTATTGCAGGCGCATCATTTAGTTTACCGGGTTCCCAGCACGGTAGATCTATGTTGTCCAGCTCCAGACTTTGTAAAGAGGGAGAGAAGAGAGACAGGAAAGTAGCTAGAGCATCATTGCCACCGGACCTGATGGAAGAGTAGAGGAGATTGGACAGCGGGTCGCTGAGCCGTAGATGAGTGAGGGACGTCGGCCATGAGCTTTTCCTGAGCAGGAAAGTAG
>NZ_RAWF01000692.1:0-425 GCF_003612075.1 Corallococcus sp. CA041A | reverse complement strand
TTTTATAAGTATTTATAAATAAGTTATCAAATATATTATATTAGCATAATGAAAACTTATAATTTATTAATGCAAGGAGACTGAGGAAGCTACTAGCTAGTTTTACTTCATTTCTCTTCGAATAAGAGCTCAAAATGAAAGAAAAAGTAAAACTCGAAATAAGGATTTATTAAATTTACACATAATAAAGGGAATTAGCTTAATTAGTCGATAAACTGTGTAGGTTTTCGTATACAACGGGTAGGTGTGCAAGTCGCCTATTCCTTGAATAAGTCAAGAAATTACTTGCTTTCTTAATTATTAATTATATACTTTGTATGCTTTTAACTTATAATTAGTCACGTATTTATATACCTAGGTTAAAAATAAATTTAAAATTAATGTTTTATCTTATGGGTGTTATTACTTCTTGACTATTTTATAAT
>NZ_RAWF01000691.1:0-425 GCF_003612075.1 Corallococcus sp. CA041A | reverse complement strand
GCCAACCCGAATGACGTCCTGCTCCTTATCGGCCTGGCAACGCTGGGCTACCTGGCGATTCTGCTGTGCGCCACGCTGTTCATCTCGGTGTTGCTGGTGCTGACGCGCTGGTACAAGGATTCCGAGATGGTGGTGTGGTTCACCTCGGGCATCAGCCTGACGGATTTCATCCGACCGGTTCTGCGCTTCTCGCTGCCGTTCATCGTGCTGGTGGCGCTGCTGGCGCTGTTCGGCTGGCCGTGGGCCAACCAGCAGAGCGCGCTGTTTCGAGACCGCTTCGAGCAACGCGATGTGCTGTCGATGATCTCCGCCGGCCGCTTCATCGAGCCCGCGCACGGCAACTATGTGCTCTTCATCGAGGGCGTCGATAGCGGCATGAAGCACGCCCGCAACCTGTTCGTCGCCAATGCCGAGCAGGACAAGAT
>NZ_RAWF01000690.1:0-425 GCF_003612075.1 Corallococcus sp. CA041A | reverse complement strand
CTGTTACACTGGTAAATTGTTACATTACTTAGGGTGCTTGAATTTTAGCTAACATTCTATTTACAATTTCCTCAGAAGTAATTTCTTCAGCTTCCGCTTCGAATGTCAATCCAATTCTGTGTCTTAAAACATCCTGCGATAAAGCTTTTACATCTTCAGGAATTACAAAAGCCCTGCCTTTCAAAAACGCATACGCCCTCGAAGCGATTGCTAAATTAATGGATGCTCTTGGAGAAGCTCCGAAACTAATGTAATTTTTCAATTCAGAAAGTCCATATTTTTCAGGATAACGGGTTGCAAAAACCATATCCAGAATATATTTTTCAATTTTTTCATCCAGATAAATTTGATTGACAATTGCTTTCGCTTCGACAATGTTCTGCAAAGAAATCACCTGTTTAATTTCCGGCTGATGTGAAGTAGAA
>NZ_RAWF01000689.1:0-426 GCF_003612075.1 Corallococcus sp. CA041A | reverse complement strand
GTATCCATGGCCATGGGTGGCGAGGGGGCTGGACAGGCATGGCACAATGGAACATCCGATGGAAAACGGTGGCCTGATGTCCTATCTCGTCCTTGCCCGCAAGTGGCGTCCGAAGCGTTTCGCCGAGCTGGTGGGCCAGGAACACGTGGTCCGTGCGCTCAGCAACGCGCTGGACAGCGGCCGGGTCCACCACGCGTTCCTGTTCACCGGCACCCGCGGCGTGGGCAAGACCACCATCGCGCGCATCTTCGCCAAGTCGCTGAACTGCGAGCAGGGTACCAGCGCCGACCCGTGCGGCCAGTGCGCGGCCTGCCTGGACATCGACGCCGGCCGCTACATCGACCTGCTGGAAATCGACGCCGCGTCCAACACCGGTGTGGATGACGTGCGCGAGGTGATCGAGAACGCGCAGTACATGCCCTCGCG
>NZ_RAWF01000068.1:0-37479 GCF_003612075.1 Corallococcus sp. CA041A | reverse complement strand
GAGGTGTATAAGAGACAGGGCACGGAGAAATCGGCGGGGCCCACGCCGTTGGGCACGGGCGGCACGTCCGACTGGGCGTGCGGGAGGATGGCGACCGCGGCGTCCAGGAACCGGCGCGTCGGGGGATCCGCCTCTCCGAACTTCAAGCCCATGCCGGAGATGCCCTGGCCCTGCTGACCGGTGACGAAGTGGACGATGGCTGCCGTGTAGAGGAGCCGGTCGCCGCTTGCCAGGCGGAGGTCCAGGGTAACGGCCGTGCCTGGGGGGCGCACGGCCTTGGCGCGCAAATAGATGCCGCCCCGGGTGATGTTGCCCCCGTATTTCGCGAGGAACTCCTCGGGGGTGGCGAAGGGCAGCTTCACCACCAGCCCGACCGCCCCCGCTTGATTCAATTCCGCCAAGGCCCGGTCCAAGTCCCAATAAGTGTTGGTGGGACGCCGAGTATCACCTGAAGTCCCCGGGAACGAGCGGCAAAAAACCTTCTTCCGTTGCGCGGCAGCCGCGCAAACCGTATGGACACGCACCCGCCGGGCGCTGGTGCCCCGCGGGGCCTCCGGGAGCCCCCATGTTGAACCCCGATATCCGGCTGGCCCTCACCTTCGACGACGTGCTCCTGCTGCCCGGTGAGAGCGCCGTCACCCCGCGTGATGCCGACCTCACCACCCGCCTCACCCGCAACATCCGGCTGAACGTTCCTCTGCTGTCCGCCGCCATGGACACCGTGACGGAGGCGCGCACCGCCATCGCCATGGCCCAGGAGGGTGGCATCGGCGTCATCCACAAGAACATGACGCCCGAGCAGCAGGCCCTGGAGGTCCTCAAGGTCAAGAAGTTCGAGAGCGGCATGGTCGTGGACCCCATCACCATCGAACCCAAGGCGCCGCTCGCCCGCGCCCTGGAGTTGATGAAGATGCACGGCGTGTCCGGCGTGCCCGTGGTGCAGGGCAAGCGCCTGGTGGGCATCCTCACCAGCCGCGACGTGCGCTTCGAGAAGAACTTCTCCCAGAAGGTCGAGGACGTGATGACGACGAAGCTCGTCACCGGCCGCGAGGGCATCACCCAGGACGACGCCCAGAAGCTGCTGCACGAGCACCGCATCGAGAAGCTCCTCGTCGTGAACGAGGCCTACGAGCTCAAGGGCCTCATCACCATCAAGGACATCGAGAAGCGCCTCACCCACCCGTTCGCCGCCAAGGACGCCAAGGGCCGCCTGCTCTGCGCCGCCGCCGTGGGCGTGTCCGCGGACCGCGAAGCCCGCATCGACGCGCTGGTGAAGGCGGGCGTGGACGTCATCGTCGTGGACACCGCGCACGGCCACTCGAAGGGCGTCATCGAAGGCGTGCGCGACACGCGCAAGAACTTCAAGGGCTTCGATCTCATCGCCGGCAACGTGGCCACCGCGGAAGGCACGCGCGCGCTGATTGAAGCGGGCGTGGACGCGGTGAAGGTGGGCATTGGCCCGGGCTCCATCTGCACCACCCGCGTGGTGGCCGGCGTGGGCGTGCCCCAGGTGACGGCGGTGGACGACTGCGCCCGCGAGGCGGACAAGCACGGCGTGCCCATCATCTCCGACGGCGGCATCAAGTACTCGGGCGACATCGTGAAGGCGCTCGCCGCGGGCGCCAGCTCCGTGATGATCGGCTCGCTGTTCGCCGGCACGGAAGAGTCCCCCGGCGACGTCATCCTGTACCAGGGCCGCAGCTACAAGAGCTACCGGGGCATGGGCAGCCTGGGCGCCATGAAGCAGGGCGCCAAGGACCGCTACTTCCAGTCCGACGTGGAGGCGGTGAAGCTGGTGCCGGAAGGCATCGAGGGCCGCGTCCCGTACAAGGGCACGCTCTCCATGAACGTGCACCAGATGCTGGGCGGCATCCGCAGCGGCATGGGCTACGTGGGCTGCGCCACCATCGAGGAGCTGCGCACGAAGGCCACCTTCACGCGCATCACGTCCGCCGGGCTCAAGGAGAGCCACGTGCACGACGTCATCATCACCGAGGAAGCGCCCAACTACCGGATGGAGTAGGGCGTCAAATCGCCCCAGAGCCTCACCGTCACCGGGAGGCTTCGGGGCAGGGGAGTCTCCCCCGGTCAGAGCGCCGGGGGAGGACCGCGGGGGACTACTTGCCGCGACGCTTGCCGCTGCCCGTGGACGTGTCCTCGGCGGGTGCGACCGTGGCGGACACGCGCTTCTCCGCCGAGTTCACGCTCTGGAGGAGCGACTCGCGGTCGTCCGGGTCCAGCGTCTCGATGGCCTTCTTCAGGGTGCCGAAGTCCAGGCGGGCCACCGTGACGGTGTTTCCACCCTTGATCTCCTGCACCGTGGGTACGGCCACCAGCTCACGCAGGTAGGTCTCGAACTCCACCCGGACGTCCGCGGTCTGCTGGATGCAGGCGTCCTTGGCGTTGACCAGGTTCTGGCTGCCCTCGCGGTAGCTCAGGTCCGGGTTGCGGGACATGGCCTCCTCGAAGGTGTGGGTGCGGTCCTTCAGGGAGGAGTACAGGTTGACGTAGTCCACCAGCCGGTCGGACTCCGGACGGTTCACGTCCCGGGCCTTGTTGAGGGGCGCGGAGGTGTCGTCACAGGTGAGCTTGGACAACGCCTCGACCCCGGGCGCGTCCTTCACCGCGACGCTGCGGGTGTCACGCTCCAGACGCTCGTCGGAGGTGATCTCCTTCACGCACCCCGAGGCGGACAGGAGGAGCATGGCTGCTGCAGTGGAAGCGGACAGGCGGCGCACGAACAATTGACGGCCTTTCAGCGTTGATTTCCCGAAGTTTGTAGCGATAAGGGCCCCCACCCGTCAACGACGCCCCCTGGGAGAATCGCCGGTGGACCTGCACTCCGAGAAGATCCTGATCCTTGATTTCGGGAGCCAGTACACCCAGCTCATCGCCCGCCGTGTGCGCGAGCTGGGCGTCTACTGCGAAATCCACCGCCCGGACCTCCCTGCCGCCGACATCCGGCAGTTCGCGCCGAGGGGCATCATCCTCTCCGGCGGGCCGGCGTCCGTGGAAGCGCCCGGCTCCCCGCGCTGCGACCCCTTCGTCTTCGAGGCCGGCGTCCCCGTCCTGGGCATCTGCTACGGCCTCCAGCTCATCTCCAAGCTCCTGGGAGGCCGCATCGACCGGGGCGCCCACCGTGAGTTCGGCAGCGCGGCGGTGGAGGTCCTGAGCGCGCGAGGCCCCTTCGCGGAGTTCCGCCCGGGCGACCAGGTGCAGGTGTGGATGAGCCACGGCGACCGGGTGGACGAGCTGCCGCCCGGCTTCGAGGCCATCGGCCGCAGTGGCAACTCGCCCTTCGCGGCGGCGGCCCACAAGACGAACCCCTGGTACGGCTTCCAGTTCCACCCGGAGGTGGTCCACACGCCGCAGGGCAAGGCCATGCTGCGCGCCTTCCTCTTCAACGACTGCAAGGTCTCCGGCTCGTGGACGATGAAGGGCTTCATCGACGAGGCGGTGGAGACCATCCGCAAGCAGGTCGGTGAAGAAGGCCGCGTCATCTGCGGGCTGTCCGGCGGCGTGGACAGCTCCGTGGCGGCGCTGCTGCTGCACCGGGCGATTGGCCCCCGGCTCCAGTGCATCTTCGTGGACAACGGTGTGCTGCGTCAGGGCGAGCGGGCGCAGGTGGAGGCGCTCTTCGTGGACCGCTTCCACGTGCCGCTGAAGACGGTGGACGCGCGCGAGCGCTTCCTGTCGAAGCTGGCTGGCGTCACGGATCCGGAGCAGAAGCGGAAGATCATCGGCCGGGAGTTCATCGCCGTGTTCGAGGAGGCCTCGCGAGACGTGCAGGACGCGGGCTTCCTGGCGCAGGGCACGCTGTACCCGGACGTCATCGAGTCCGTGTCCTGGAAGGGCCCGTCCGTCACCATCAAGAGCCACCACAACGTGGGCGGCCTGCCGGAGCAGATGAAGCTCAAGCTGGTGGAGCCCCTGCGCGAGCTCTTCAAGGACGAGGTCCGCGCCCTGGGCCGCGAGCTGGGCCTGCCGGACGAGATGGTCTCCCGTCAGCCGTTCCCGGGCCCGGGCCTGGCCATCCGCGTGCTGGGCGAGGTGAACGAGAAGCGCCTGGACCTGGTGCGCCGCGCGGACGCCATCGTGCAGGAGGAGATCCACAAGGCCGGCCTGTACAAGGAAGTGTGGCAGGCCTTCGCCGTATTGCTGCCGGTGCAGAGCGTGGGCGTGATGGGCGACGAGCGCACCTACGAGTCCACCTGCGTGCTGCGCGCCGTCACCAGCGTGGACGGGATGACGGCGGACTGGGCCCGCATCCCGTTCCCCATCCTGGAGAAGATCTCCTCGCGCATCACCAACGAGGTGCGCGGCATCAACCGCGTCGTCTACGACATCTCCTCCAAGCCGCCCGCCACCATCGAGTGGGAGTGAGGCGGTAGGACTCAGGTGACAGCGCGCCGGATGGCTTCCTCCACCGGCGACGTGTCCTCCGGGAGCCGGGCCAGGCTCAGGGGCTCCCGGGGCAGCAGTGGCGGCTGCGCCATGAAGCGCGGCCGCGTTCCTTTGTGGGGTTGGGCCGAGTGCACGAGGAAGGGGTGGCACAGGTACACCGTGCCCGCCGTGCCCGTGGCCAGAACTTCCTGCCGGTGGGCGGACTCCGCGAAGCCGTTGGCCGCGAGCTGACGGAGCGTGAGGCCCGCTTCGCCCGCGGGGCCCAGCAGCCGGGCGATGTCCTGGTGCGAGCCCACGCGGATGCGGGTGGGCGCGTCGTCCTCGCCCACGTCGGAGAAGAGGAAGAGCATCAGCAGCGCGCGGCCCTTGGAGGCGACGTTGGCGCGCCACTCCATGAAGTCCGGCTTGTCGAAGTCGAACCCCACGTCGATGTGCCACCCCGCGTCGCCCGGATCCTCCGGAGAGGGGAAGCGCACGGGGAACGTGCCCATCGCCCCGAGCGGCAGCCACCGCCCGGCACCGACGAGCTCGTCGTACGCCGCGTGCAGCACGGGCGTGTTCGCCGCGTCCACGAAGGGCTTCTGGGTGTACATGCCCAGGCGGATGACGGGGCGGGTCCAGGTGGCGGGTTGGTCCGGGTCACACCCCGTGTCCCGCCAGAGGAGGGCCCGGGCTTCGTCCGCGACCTCCCGGGGGAAGGCCCCGTCGATGCGAAGGTACCCGTCCCGCATGAACTGCTCGGCGCGCGCGTCCATCTGTCTCCTGTCCCCGGGGGAAGTGCCGGGGCGCCGTGACTTCACTCCAGGTAGCCGCTCTCCCTGACAAAGGTCTTCACCGCGGCGGTGTCCGCGTAGTCCAGCTCGATCATCCGCTGGAGCGCCGCCTGCTTGTCCGGAGCCTTCGCATGGTAGGCGCGAGCGATGGCATAGCCCACGTAGTAGCCCAGGTCCGCCACGCCGTCCGCGTTGTCCGGGCCCGACCAGAGCCACGGGGAGAAGCGCGTCGAGTCCTGGGCCTCGCGGAACCGTTCGCGCAGCTCCGCGTCGTGCTGGGGTCCGTAGGTGACGTAGGCCAGCGCGGGCAGCCGGCCGGTGACCTGCTCGGCCACGAAGTCCGCCACGCCCTCGTAGACGATCCAGTCCACCAGCACGTCCGCTGGGGCCTTCTGGCGCGTGTGCACGGCCTCGTGGGCGATGAGCAGGTCCAGGCCTTCATGCGGGCGGCTCTGGAAGTAGGCGCCCAGGCCCGCGCGCAGCTTCGGCGGCAGCTCGGACACGTCCACCCGCGCGTCGCCGGTGGCCAGCTCCGCGCCCAGGAGCACCCGGCCGTCCAGCGCGGTGCCGCTGGAGTTGAGGGCGCCCACGGTGAAGTACACCTCCGCGCTCCCCAGCCGGGGGTAGAGGGCCCGGAAGCGCTCCAGCGTGGGGGCCACGTGGGCCACGGCGTCCCGGGCGCGCGACGTCAGGGGACGGACCGACTCCCAGAACCGGGGGTAGTCGCGGATGGCGTCCACGTAGCCCTGCGCCGTGTAGCGCCTGGCGCGCATGAAGCTGTGCAGCCCCGGCGTGCCCCGGTCGACGTAGAGCGCCTGGAACCGGGCCAGTTGCTCGGATGGATCCGTCGTGGCCCGCACGGCGTCGTAGGCCTCCCAGAAGTGGTCCACGTCCACCGTGGAGACCACGTCCTGGACCGTGGCGGGCGCCGGCTCCACGGGCTGCCTCGCGGCGCAGGCCGGCAGCGCGAGGGCGGCGGCGAAGAGGGCAGGGCGGAGGCGCATGGAGTTCCTGGAATGGGGATGAACGAAGAGGCTGCCCGGAGCGAACCGGGCAGCCTCTGGGGTGCTTCAGGAAGCCAGTGGGAAGACTACCCCGCCGGGTTCGCCTTCACCGGCGCGACCTTGGTGCTGCCGGGGCGCAGCTCTTCCAGGACGCGGTTGGCGCCGTAGATCTTCTGGAGCGCCTCGATGATGGCTTCCGAGTGCACGGCCACCGTGCGGTTCACGGACTCGTCGAAGCCGTACTCGCCGCCCAGCGACTGGATGTTGCCGTCGAACACCAGGCCGACGACCTCCTGGTTCTTGTTCAGCACGGGCGAGCCGGAGTTGCCGCCGATGATGTCGTTGGTGCTGACGAAGTTCATCGGCGTGGTGCCGGTGATGACCTTCTCCGACTTCACCCACGACTTGGGCAGCGCGTACGGCTCCTGGCCCGTGGCGTGCTCGAAGGTGCCGGACATCTGGGTGATGGGGGCGACCTGCTGGCCCTCATCCGTGTAGCCCTTCACGGAACCGAAGGACACGCGCGGAGAGAAGGTCGCGTCCGGATACTGGCTGGTGCCGTAGATGTCGAACTTCGCCTTGGCGACCAGCTCGCTGTTCTTCTTGATGATGGACTCGACGTCGTCCTCGAACTTCTTGCGGATGGCGCGGGCGTCCGGATCCGCCAGCAGGGCCAGCTGGACCATCGGGTCCTTGGACGCGTCCACGGCCTTCTTGCCGCCGTCCCAGAGCGCCTTGCGGGCCTTCGGGTCCTTCAGCGTCGTGCCCTTCACCACGCGGGTGGCGAGTTGCTCCGGGGACTCCTTGCCCAGCACCTTCTTCACGAACGGGTGCTTGGCGCCCAGCTCCTCACGCATCTTGGTGAGGCCGAACGTCAGGCGGGCGATCTCCAGCTCCGGGTAGATGGGCGCGGGGCTGAAGAGCTGCGCCTTGAGCGCGGTCAGGTTGGCGTCGTTGAACTCGCGCAGCCGCTGGCCGTTGTCCTTGGGCAGCTCGTCGCCGGCGCGCACCAGCGCCCGGGCGGTGTGGAACAGGCCGGAGGACAGCCCATTGCCCTGCTCGAGGAAGTTCAGGTCCTTGCGGAGGGTGATCAGCTGGGCCTCCGCCTTGGCGATCTCGTCCCAGGCGGCGGCGTACTTCTTCTTCAGCTCGGGGTTCGCGTCGACCTTCTTGCGCAGCTCCTGCTCCGCGGCGACCTTGGAGGCGAAGAACTTCTTGTCGAGCAGCGCCTCGTGGCGGCCCTTGGACGCCTTCAGGCCGTTCTCCACGCCGAACAGGAGGTTGCTGGAGATGCGCTTCTGCTCGGGGCCGCGCTTCTGGAACTCGGTGAGCATGCCGCGCAGCTCGGAGAGGTACATGAGCGTCTTGGGCAGGGAGACGTCGCGGGTGTACTCCAGCTCCGCGATGGTCAGCGCGCGCGAGGTGCGGCCCGGGTTGCCGGCCACGAACGTGAGATCGTTCTCCTTCGCGCCGCCCTCGGACCACTTGAAGTAGTCCGGCGTCTTCACCGGCTGCTTGTCCTGATAGACGCGCACGAACGTCACGTCCAGGTCGTAGCGGGGGAACTCGAAGTTGTCCGGGTCACCGCCGAAGAAGGCGATGGCGTGCTCCGGGGCGAACACCAGGCGCACGTCCTGGAAGCGGCGGTACTTGTACAGGTTGTACTTGCCGCCCTGGTACAGCGTGACCAGGTCGCAGCGCACCTTGTCGTCGCCGTTGGAGCAGGCCTTCTCCACCTTGGACATCTCGGCCTTCAGCGTGTCCGAGTACTGCTTGCCGGTCAGCGACGCGGTGGCCTTGTTGAGCTGCTCGGTGACGTCGGTGATCTCGACGAGCTGGTTCACCTCCATCGCCGGGCACTGCTTCTCCTCGGCCTGCGCCTTCGCGTAGAAGCCGTTGGCCAGGTAGTCCTGCTTCGCGGTGGACAGCTGCTCGATGCAGCCGCGCGCGCAGTGGTGATTGGTCATCACCAGGCCGTCCGGCGACACGAAGCTGGCGGAACAGCCGCCGGCCAGACGCACCGCGCCCAGGCGGAGCTTGTCCATCCACTGCTGATCCGGCTGGAAGCCGTACTTCTCCTTCACCTTGGCGGCGGGGAAGTTGTTGTACGTCCACATGCCTTCATCGGCGAGCGCCGGAGCGGCACCCACGAGGGCGGCGATGACGACCAATCGCTTCATTGAATGGGATCCTTTCGGGCCGCGGGACAGAACTCCGCGGGGACGGGGCGTTTGTGAGGGATGGCCCAGCGTCGGTCAAGCTGGGAAAGCGCCCACGCCCACCGCAGAACGTCCGAGCGCCCAAACGATTCCCTGGGAGGCTCACCGGGCAGGCGCTTTCCCCACCCGCCGGGTCCCGACGCAGCGCGTCCGGCCCCGCTCAGGCGGCCCGTGCGCGCACCCACGCGCCCGGCGTGGTGCCCAGGACGGCCCGGAAGTCCGCGATGAGGTGGGCCTGATCGTAGTAGCCCGCACCGGCGGCGATGCTTCCCCAGTCCGGCCGTGCCCCCTGGGCGGTGGAGGCCTGGAGCGCGCGCTGGAAGCGCACGATCCGGGCGTAGGACTTGGGTCCCATGCCGAGCACGTCGTCGAAGGCGCGCCGCAGGTGCCGTTCGCTCACGCCCAATGTGCGGGCCAGATCCGCGACGCGAGGGAGTTCCCCGGCGTCGGTGAGCAGGCGGATGCCTCGCCGCACGAGGTATGCGGCGGCCGGTTCGTAGACGTCGTCCCGGTGGAGCCGAGCCACGAGCGCGGCCTCGAGCGTACGCAGGCGGGCCTGGGGGGAGGGAGCTTCCGCGAGCGCTTCGCGGAGCCGGGCGCCGTCCGCCTTGCCCCAGAGCGTGTCGATGGAGAGTGACCGGTGGGCCAGCTCCGACATGGGCAGGCCGAAGAACGGGTACGCGCCGCCGGGCTTGAACTGGATGCCCAGCGTGTCGGGCGGAACCTCCGACGGCGCCTTGCGCACCACGTGTTCCCGGGGGCCCAGGGCGTGAACGTCACAGGTGGTGGAGGTGACGCGGATCACCAGCTCCACGGTGCCGTCTGGCACGCGGACGTAGTCGCCCGAAGAGGGACCACGCCAGAGCACGCGCACGCGCTGGACGAAGCGGGACAGGTCGGCCCGGGGGGCCAGCGCGTTGTCTGCCAGGGTGGCCATGCGGGAGGAAGCATGGGACGGACGGACCCTCGCTTCAACCCGGGCCCCGGGCAGGATGGCCGATTCCTCCAATCGGGCAGCGGGCCCGGTCCGTACCTTGCCGGACATGCGAATCCATCACCTCAACTGTGGAACCCTATGTCCCGCCAGTGCCCGGTTCGTCACGGGCTCGGGCGGCCTGTTCGAGCGGGCCCGGATGGTCTGCCACTGCCTGCTGCTGGAGACGTCCCGGGGGCTCGTGCTCGTGGACACGGGCCTGGGGACCCGGGACGTGCAGGACGCGCAGGGGCGTCTGGGACAGCGCTTCGTGAGACGGAACACGCCCCGGTTGGACCCGGCGGAGACGGCGCTGGCCCAGGTGGAGCGGCTGGGCTTCCGGCGCGAGGACGTCCGGCACATCGTGCCCACGCATATGGACCTGGATCACGTCGGCGGCCTGTCGGACTTCCCGGACGCCCAGGTCCACATCTTCGGAGACGAGCACGCCGCGGCGGTGGTGCCCCCTGTGGCGGGCGCGAGGCACGGCTACAAGCCGGTGCAGTGGGCCCATGGACCGAAGTGGAGCCGGTACGCGGTGGAGGGTGAGCGCTGGTTCGGCTTCGAGGCGGTGCGGCTGATTCCAGGCCTGGACGCCGAGGTCCTGCTGGTGCCGCTGACGGGCCACACCGCGGGCCACTGCGGCGTCGCGGTGAAGGGGCCCGGAGGCTGGGTGCTGCACGCGGGGGACGCGTACTTCAGCCACCATGAAGTGAACCCGGTCGCGCCGCGAAGCCCGTGGGGCCTGGCGCTGTTCCAACGGCTGTTCTCCGAGAACAACGCCGTGCGGCTCCAGAACCAGGAGCGCCTGCGAGGGCTGGTGCGCGCACACGGGCACGAGGTGAAGGTGTTCTCAGCGCACTGCGCCGTGGAGTTCGATCGGATGCACGCGGGCTGAGGCAACGCGGCAACGCGGTAGCATGGCGGGACCTTGCGACGTGCTCTGCTCTTCGGCTCCCTCCTGTGGTCGCTGTCCTCCGCATCCGCCGCTGAACCCGCTCGGGTCCAGGTGCTGAAGGCCGCCCGCCTGTTCGATGCGAAGGCGGGGAAGATGATCACCCCGGGCGTGGTGGTGGTGTCGGAGGGAAGGGTGGTGGGCGTGGGCCCGAAGACGCCCGTGCCGGAGGGCGCGAGCATCGTGGACCTGGGCGACGCCACGTTGTTGCCGGGCTTCATGGACGCGCACACGCACATGACGGTCGAGCCCGGTCCGGACTGGAGAAAGGACCTCATCGACGGGTTCCAGCGCACCATCCCTGAGCAGACGCTGGACACGCTGCCGTGGGCCCGAGCGACGCTGATGGCCGGCTTCACCACCGTGCGAAACCTGGGCGCGGAGGACTTCATCGACGTGGGCCTGCGCAACGCCACCGCGCGCGGCATCGTGGTGGGGCCGCGCATCCTCGCGGCGACGTCCAGCCTGAGCTCTACGGGCGGGCACTGTGACTACGGCAACTCGTTCCGCAAGGGACTGCTGGCCCAGGACGCCAGCCGCGGCGTGGCGGATGGCCCGGATGCGCTGCGCGCCAAGGTGCGCGAGAACGTGAAGTACGGCGCGGATGTCATCAAGGTCTGCGCCACGGGAGGCGTGATGAGCCTCAACGCGGATCCGGACGCGCCGCAGTTCACCCAGGCGGAGCTGGACGCGGTGGTGGACGAAGCGCACGCGCACCGGCGCAAGGTGGCCGCGCACGCGCACGGCGCGGAAGGAGCGAAGCGGGCCATCCGCGCGGGCGTGGACTCCATCGAGCACGGCACGCTGATGGACGATGAAGGCGTGGCGCTGATGAAGCAGAAGGGCACCTGGTACGTGCCCACGGCCTTTGCGTTCTTCGGAATCAAGGAGCTGGCGGATCAGGGCAAGCTCCCGCCGGACACGGTCGCCAAGCTGCGCGCGGTGGACCGGCGGAGGGAGCATGTGCTGCGCAAGGCGATCTCCTCGGGCGTGCGCATCGCCTTCGGTACGGACGCGGGCGTGTTCGCCCACGGGCGCAACGCGGAGGAGTTCGCGCTGCTGGTGCAGGCCGGCCTGACGCCCGCGGAGGCCCTGCGCACCGCGACGGTGAACACGGCGGAGCTGCTCGGGGTGTCGGACAAGCTGGGGACGTTGGAGCCGGGGAAGCTGGCGGACGTGGTCGCCGTGCCGGGCAATCCGCTCCAGGACATCCGAGTGACGCAGAAGGTCTTCTTCGTGATGAAGGAAGGCGTCATCCACCGCGACGACACAGCGACCGGTTTACGCACCGCGCCGTAAGGTTCACGGTCCGGAACGCCGGGCTGACCGACCGCGTCACGCTCCGGGCCAGCGCGCCCCCGGGCCGCGAGGACCGCGAACTTGTCCGACAGTCGGACAGCTTTTCATCGCCCGCCGGGCCAGCGCGCCCCCGTGCCGCGAGGACCGCGAACTTGTCCGACAGTCGGACAGCTTTTCATCGCCCGTCGAGCCAGCGCGCCCCGGGGCATCGGGCACCGCGAACTTGTCCGACTGTCGGACAGGTTTTGGCGCATGGCGCTCCGGGCGGGCGGTTCGGCCCGTGTGGGGTCAAAGGAGCTTGTCCTCCAAGAGGATGACACTGCGGCTGTTTGTGCAGCGCGCCATGGGGCTCACTTCCGAATGAGGACGTCACTCAGCAGGAAATCGAGTGTGTCGCCCGTCAGCCAGCGTTCGCTCACGCCCGCGAAGTCCGGCTCCGCTTCGGCATCGGCCTGGCGCCAGAGGTCCTCCAGGCGGTAGCGCGCGGCGGTGCAGTAGATGTCCGCCAGCGCGTCGGCTTGAGGCTGTCCGCGTGAAGCCAGGGCCGACGCATGGGCCAGCGTCACGGACATCGTGAACAGCTCGTTGCAGAGCTGGTTCATCAGGATGAGCGTCCGCTGCCTCGCGTGCAGGGCTCCCGCATCCGGGTAGCGGCGCGACAGGTCCAGGCTTCGCTTCGCGAGCCGGTGCACCTCCCGAGCCGTGTGCTGGAGGTGCTCGCGGTTGCGGGGGGACAGATGCTCTTCCACGGGGAGGGGAGCAGGCGGCGACTCCAGCTCCACCGCGTGCGCGGCCGTCGGGTAGTAGAGGGAGAAGAGGCCTTCCCTCGCGGCCTTGTGGTCCACCAGGAAGTCCACGCCTCCCGCGACCCGGAAGGCCCGGGCATCGCGCAGCGTGCGCTCCAGCGGGACCGGCGTGGCGCCCCGGGCGGCCTTGCTCTCCGACGTCTCGTAGCCTTCGGCGGCGAGCAACGACATCGTCCGGTCCGCGATGCGCGCGCACGTCAGGGACGCGATGTTCTTGGCCGCCACCTGTTCGAACCAGCGCAGGGGCAACGTGTCCGCCGTCACGCCCGTGAGGCTCCAGCGGGCCACACTCTCCATGGCGAAGACCTCCGCCGCCGTGGCGGACACCTGGCGCTGGATCTCGTCGAAGTCACCGAGCCTGCGCCCCTGTGCGAGCCGCCGGTGGAGGAACTCACGCGACCACTGGAGGCACTTCTTGGAGAGCGCCAGCGACGCGGCCACGATGATGTACATGCGCCCCAGGGCGCTGAGCGGCTCCAACAACGGCGTGTTCCGCCAGTGCTCCTGCGACATCGCGAGCATCCGCTCCTTCGGCACTCGCACGTTGTCGAAGCTCAGCGCGGCGATGGGCAGTCCTCGCAGGCCCATCAGGCCGTGCTCGGCGCGGACGTGGAAGCCAGGGCTGGAGGTCTCCACGACGAAGAGGCTGATCTGCTCGCGGCCGTCTTCCTGGAGCGTGGCGGTGACGTTCAGCAGATCCGCGATGGAGCCGTTGCCGATGAAGACCTTCTCCCCGTTGAGCACATACGCCGTTCCGTCCTCCGTGGGCACGGCGGTGGTGGACGCACGCCGCACGGAGGCACCGATGGGCTCCGTGTCGGCCCAGCCGGAGATGACTCCGTCGGCGACGCGTCCCCGGACGTAGTCCTTGAGGGGACCGTCCTGCACGGCTTCGATGATGGCTCCCGCGCCCAGGCCGCTGTGGATGGCCAGCGTGTAGCCCACCGGCAGGCACACGCTCATCACGGCCTCGATGACGCGGAAGGTGTTCAGCATGGAGAGGCCCCGGCCTCCCAGCGCCCGCTCCACCTGGAGCTTGTAGTAGCCGCGTGAACGCAAGGCTTCGCGCAGCTCTGGCGGAATGCGGCCCGTGCGTTCAATCTCGTCCGGGTCCACGTGCGCTTGGAGGAACTGTTCGACCTCCGCGATGACGGCGTCGCCTTGACGGCGTTCCTCCGCGTCCTGTTCGGGGAACGCGCGGACGAGGTCCCAGCGGAGCTTCCCCGCGAAGAGCTGGCCCAGGAAGCCCTCGCGGCTGCGGGTGGCGGGGTGCAGTGGCTCGTGGCTCATGGGGTCGGCGTCCTTCTGGTGAGGGTTTCCGCGATGAGGCGCAGGAGGGTGGACTTCGGTTCGGGATCCCGCAGGTAGAAGTGGCCACCGGGCAGCAGGTGGAGCGCGAAGGGCCCGGAGGTGTGGACGCTCCACGGCTCCAGCTCGGTGCGGTTCAGGTCGTCCTGGGTGCCGCCCGTGACGGTCATCGCGCAAGAGAGGGGGGCGCGGTCCTCGTGCCGGTGGGACTCCACGAGCTGCAGATCCGCGCGCAGGCCGGGGAGGATGAGCTCGCGCAGCTCTTCGTCCTCGCGCAGTTCGTGGATCAGCTCTCCGTAGGTGGGCTCCAGGGCGGTGAGGAGTCCGTCTTCGTCCAGGTGGCTCGCGGGGATGCCTCGCGGAGGGAGCTGTGGGGCTGGGGCCGCGGAGAGGAACAGTGCATCGGGAAGCACGCGGCCCTGGTCGCGCAGGCGGCGGGCCGTCTCGAAGGCCACGAACGCCCCCAAGCTGTGACCGAAGAACGCGAAGGACGAGCCGAAGTCCAACGCGAGCACCAGCGCGTCCACCAACTCGTCCAGCCGGGTGAACGGCGCTTCCTCCGCCCGAGCCCCACGCCCCGGGAGCTGCACGCCCCAGACCTCGATGTCCGGGAGCAGGTCCGCCCAGCGGACGTACTCGCCCACGGAGCCGCCGCTGTGCGGGAAGCAGTAGAGGCGCACCGAGGCTTCCGGGCGCCGGATGCGGCACGCGAGCCAGGGAGAAGTCGAGGTCATGCCGGGGAGGACTCCGCGATGAAGCGGGTCAGGCGGGCCACGGTGGGCGCGCGGAAGAGGGACTTCACCTTGAGGGGCGTGGCGACATGCGGACGCAACCGCGCGATGACCTGCGCCGCCATCAACGAGTCGCCTCCCAGCGCGAAGAAGTTGTCGTGGAGCCCGACCCGGGCCAGCCCCAGGACCTCCGCGAATGCGGCGGCGACCCGGCGCACGACTTCGTCCTCTGGCAGCTCCGGCACCTCCATGAGTTCAGGTTCGGGCGGCGGTGACACCAACGTGGCCGGGAGCGCCACGGTCGCGACTGCAGCAGGGGCTTCGACGAGGTAGCGCTGACGTTCGAACGGATACGTGGGCAGAGGCACCCGGCGACGGGCGACGCCTCCATGAAGTCCCTGCCAGGAGATCGCGACGCCCGCGCTCCACAGGCGCCCCGCGGCAGTGAGTGCGCTGACCGCATCGGACGTGTTGTCCGCGGGATGGGGCAGGGTGGCGACCGTGAGGTGTGGTCCTGCCGCGAGGTTCTGGCGCGCGAGCGTCGCCAGGGTTCGTCCGGGCCCGACCTCCAGGAACACGGCGGGCGAACCGGCGAACAACGTGTTCAGCGCGTCGCCAAAACGCACGGTGTGACGCAGGTGCGCGGCCCAGTACGCCGGGTCCACGGCCTCTTCCGCCGTGACCGCCACACCCGTGCGATCGGAGATCCACGGGAGCTGTGGAGGACGCCGCTCGACGCGCTGGACGCAGGCGGTGAACGCGGCCAGTGACGGCTCGACGAGCGGCGAATGTCCCGCGCCTGGAATGCGCAGCAGCTTCGACTCCACACCGCGCTCCATCAGTCGCGCCTGGAGCGCTTCGATCTCCGCCACCGGGCCCGACACCGCGCACTGCGCCGGCCCGTTCACGGCCGCCAGCGCGAGTCCTCCGTGAAGCAGGGGCTCCAGCTCCGACTCGGGCAACGGCACCGCCAGCATGGCGCCCGCGGGCAGACTCGCGAGGATGCGCGAGCGCTCCAGGACCAACCGCAGCGCGTCCTCCAGACGGAACACCCCGGCCACCGTGGCCGCGGCATAGGCCCCCAGGCTGTGGCCCACGACCGCGGAGGGCTGCACGCCCCAGCGCTTCCACAGCCGCGCCACCGCGTACTCGATGACGAACACGGAGAGCTGACCGGTGACGAACTCGCCCATCCGGGCGGAGGCCTGCTCCAGCGCGGCGGCATCCGTGGGATCCGGATGAAGCACCGTCCCCAGGTCGAACCCGAGGAGCGGCGTCAGGTGCGCACGGCACGCGTCCACGGCTTCACGGAACGCGGGCTGTGAACCGTACAGCTCCCGGCCCATGCCCACGTGCTGCCCACCGTGGCCAGGGAACATGAACACCACCTGGCGCTCGCTGGCCTCCTGTTGCGCGATGCCCTCTTGTTCAGACAGGGCGCGAAGGACGTCCGGGGTGTCCTCGCCCACCGCGAATGCTCGGTGCTTGTGCGCGGCACGCCCCATCTGGAGCGTCCAGGCGACGTCACCCAGCTCAGCCTCTGGATGCGCGCGCAGGTGCCCTTCGAGCCGCTCCACCGCGCGGGCCAGCGAGGCGGGACCGTGGGCCGACAGCACCATCAACCGCGGTGAGCGCGAACGCTCGGAGGCGGGCAGGGTGGGTGCCTCTTCCAGCACGGCGTGCGCGTTGGTGCCGCCAATGCCCAGCGAGCTGACACCGGCCCTCCGAGGATGACTACCGGTGTCCCAGTCCCGCAGCTCCGTGTTCACGCGAAAGGGGCCGTGCTCGAAGTCGAGCTCCGGGTTGGGTCGTTCGAAGTTCAGGCTCGGCGGCAGCTTCCGGTGCTCCAGCGCGAGCACCGTCTTGATGAAGCCCGCCACGCCCGCCGCCGCGTCCGTGTGGCCAATGTTCGTCTTCACCGAACCCAGCCAGCAGGACCGGGGCTCACGCGCACCGAAGGCCTTCGTCAGCGCGGCGACCTCGATGGGATCGCCCAGCCGGGTGCCGGTGCCATGTGCTTCCAGGTAGCTGATGCTCGCGGGGTCCACGCCTGCGGCATGCAGGGCGGTCTCGATGACGCGGGACTGGCCCTCCACGCTCGGCGCGGTGAAGCCGATCTTCCCGGCGGCGTCGTTGTTGACGGCGGTGCCTCGGAGGACGGCGCGGATGGTGTCCCCATCCTCCAGCGCATCCGCGAGCCGCTTGAGCACGACGATCCCCGCGCCGTTGCTGCCCACCGTGCCCTGTGCCCGAGCGTCGAACGCGCGGCAGCGGCCGTCCGGGGACAGCGGCCCGCCCTCGCTGTAGTGACCGAACCGGGGCGGCACATGCACCGACGCGCCCCCCGCCAGCGCGATGTCACAGTCCCCCGCGAGCAACGCCTGCGCGGCCAGATGGATCGCGACCAGGGACGTGGAGCACGCGGTCTGCACCGTGACGGCGGGCCCGCGAAGACCCAGCTTGTAGGCCACGCGGCTGGTGAGGAAGTCCACGCCCGTAGCCAGCCGGAGCTGCCAGTCACTGGCACCCGCGAGCAGGTCCCTGCGGGCCCGCAGCGCGGACAGATAGTCCGTCTCACTGCCACCCGCGTAGATGCCAATGGCGCCCCGGTACCGAGCCGGATCATGCCCGGCGTCCTCCAGCGCCTCCCGCGCGCACTCCAGGAACACCCGGTGCTGCGGATCCAGCATCAGCGCTTCCTGCGGCGACATCCCGAAGGCCTGCGCGTCGAACCGGTCCGCATCCGCGACCAGACCGAACGCGGGCACCTCCTCGCCCACGGTGCGCTCGGTGGGAGGTTCGGCACAGGGCTGGCCGTCCGGACCGAAGAAGGTGATGGACTCGACACCGCCGGCCAGATTGGACCAGAACTCCGCCGCGTTGGCCGCACCGGGAAGCCGACACGCCAGGCCCACCACCGCGAGGTGCGCCGAACGGTCCTCCTCCTCCATCACGTCGAGCGGCGCGCTCATTCCACTTCCTCCCGCGAGCGGTCCGACGACAGCCGACCCTGACGCCCCAGCAGGCGCGCACGTCCACTGAGCCGTTGCTCCTGGCGCTGTGCCTGCGCGGCCGCGGCCTCGCCGCCATCGTCGCGGCCCTGGAGGTGCCCGGCGAGCACACGAACCGTGGGGAACTCGAACAGCGTCACCATGGGGACGTCATGGCCCATGCGGTGCTTCAGGAGGTGCTGCACCTGGGCCAGCAGCAGCGAGTGGCCACCGAGGTCGAAGAAGTTGTCCTCGGCGCCCACGTGCTCCAGGCGCAGCGTCTCGCACCAGATGGTGGCGATCCGCCGCTCGTGCTCGTTCGCGAGCGGGACCCGAGGCGCCTGGGTTCCAGGCGTGGGTTCGGGCAGCGCCCGCTCATCCACCTTGCCACCGTGGGTGAGTGGCAGCGCCTTCAGCTCCACGTACGCGGAGGGGATCATGTACGCCGGCAGCTCGCGCGCCAGGTGCTCACGCAGCCGCGCCGGTGAAGGCAGGGGCTGGCCCACGAGTGGCACCAGATAGCCGACCAACTGGGGCGCTCCACCGGGAGGGCTCCATGCGCGGACGTGCGCCTCCGCGAGTCCCGGATGCGTGCGCAGGCGGACCGCGACCTCCGCGGGCTCCACGCGGAAGCCTCGGATCTTGAGCTGCGCGTCCATGCGGCCCAGGAACTCGAGCATCCCGTCCGGACGGCACAGGACCCGGTCGCCCGTGCGGTACATGCGCGCGCCTGGCGGTGCCGCATACGGGTCGGGGACGAAGCTCGCGGCGGTGAGGTCCGGGCGATTCAGATAGCCGCGCGCCACGCCGGCACCGCCCACGTACAGCTCTCCAGCGACGCCCGTGGGGACAGGTTGCAGCTCCGCGTCCAGGACATAGGCCGTGGTCCCGTCGATGGGCTGGCCGATGGCGGGCAGTATCTCGACGTTCCCCGCCGGCAGCACCTCGCCGGAGGTGGCTGTGACAGTGGTCTCGGTGGGGCCGTACTGATTGAACAGCCGCCACGGAAGTCCGGGCACGGGACGCGCGTGGAGTCGGTCACCGCCCGCGAGCACCGTGCGCAGTTCACATGACGCCGGCCATGGCATGGCCAGCAGGCGTTCCGCGAGCGCGGTGGGCAGGTCCGTGAAGGTGATGCGCTCGGAGAGAAGCCAGGCTTGGAGCCGCTCCGGGGACAGGCGCACGTCCTGTCCGGGGACATGCAACGTCGCGCCCGCGGTGAGGGCAGGCCAGAGTTCCGCGACGGATGGATCAAACGCGGGCGAATAGAGCAGCGTGGTGCGGCTGCTCGGCTCAAGTCCGAATGCGCGCCGGTGCCACCCGACAAGGTAGGCCAGTGCGCCGTGCTCCACCACCACGCCCTTGGGGACGCCCGTGGAGCCAGAGGTGTACATGACGTAGGCCCGCTGTCCGGGCCGCACCTCCGTGGGCAGGCCTCCCTGGGGCGTGCCGGGGCCATGGAAGGACTCGATGCGCACGCGCTTCACCGTGGCGGGGAGTCGTTCCGCGAGCGGCCCGGTGGTGATCACCTGACGCACGCCAGCGTCACCCAGGATGAGCGCGATTCGTTCGGCCGGATGCTCCGGATCCAGGGGCAGGAAGGCGGCACCGGACAGCATCACGCCCAGCTCGGCCGTCACGAGCTCCGGGCCACGAGGTGCGCAGACGCCGACAACCGACTCCACGCCCACGCCGTGCGCGTGAAGATGCTCGGCGATCAGCGTCGCGCGCCGGACCAGCTCCGAATAGGTGAGGGTGCCTGTCTCGTCGCGCACGGCCACGGCGTCAGGGGTCCGCAGGGCCTGAGCCAGGACCTGCTGATGCACGGGCGGATCCGCGCTGACGGACTTCGTGGAGCCGTTCGCCAGGAGGACCTGTCGCTCCGCGTCCGCAAGCATCGGCAGCCGCGACACTGGTATCCCCGGGGTGGCCACCGCAGCCTCGAGCAACCGGAGGAAGTGCGCGGCCATCCGCTCCATGGTCGAGCGGTCGAACAGGTCCCGGTTGTACTCCCAGATGAGCGAGATGCGCGCGTCACCGCGCTCGCGGTCGCCCAGGTGCCTACCCGCGTGCGGAATGGCGACGACGTCCAGGTCCACCTTCGACGACCCATTGCCTCGCTCGAAGATGGTGCACGAGGCATCCCCCAGCCGAGGGCTCCGCACGGCCGAATCGTGAAAGCTGAACATGGCCTGCACGAGCGGATTGCGGCTGGGGTCGCGCTTCACGCCCAGGCCTTCGATCAGTTTGAGGAACGGATACGTCTGATGCTCGGCCGCCGCCACGGTGAGGTCGCGCACCTGACGGACCAGCTCGCGGAACGACGGCGCGCCGGAGACGTCACACCGGAGCACCACGGCGTTGACGAACATCCCGATGACATTCTCGATGTTCCGGACGCCCGCCCGGGCCGCGAACGCCGAACCGATGCACAGGTCCTGCTCGCCGGTGTAGCGATGCAGCAGCGTGGCGAAGGCGGCGAAGAGGGCGTTGAACAGGGTCACGCCCTCCTGCTGGCAGAAGGCACGAAGGGCGCCGGGCAGGGCGGGCGGCAGTTCCAGCCGGAGCAGGTCGCCCTTGAAGGTCTGCACGCGGGGGCGTGGGTGATCGGTGCGCAGCGGCAGCACCTCCGGAGCACCGGCCAGCCGCGTCCGCCAGAAGTCGAGCTGGGCCTTCATGGCCGGACCATCGAGCGCCTCGCGCTGCCATGCCGCGAAGTCGCGGTACTGCACCGGAAGCTCCGGGAGCGGCGAGGACTCACCGCGCAGATATGCGTTGTAGAGCGCGTCCAACTCCCGCATCAGCACGGAGAAGGACACGCCATCGTGGACGACGTGGTGTTCCACGAGGACCAGCTCGTGATCGTCCGGAGCCAGGCGGACCACGGTCCAGCGCACGAGCGGCGGTTCGAAGAGCGACAGGGGCCGCCGCAGCTCCTGGCGAAGGGCCTCCTCACGCCGGTGTTCCCGCTCGACCGGGGGCAGCCCGGACAGGTCGATCAACGGGACCTGCACCGGCGTCACGGGAAGGACGCGCTGCCACGGCCGGCCGTCGATTTCCTCGTAGGTCGTCCGCAGCAGTTCGTGTCGCCGGGTGATCTCCGTCAGCGCGCGTTCGAGCACCGAAAGGTCCAGCCCACCCAGCACGCGGACGGTCGTCTGCGCCTGGTAGGAGATGCTGCCGGGAGACAGCTTCTGGAGGAACCAGACCTGCTCCTGTTGCACGGACAGAGGAGCCCGTTCGGGGTCGGCGACGCGGACCACGGGCGGCAACACGTCCTTCGAGGGCTCGGCACGACGCGGCTCCAGCACGTTCGCCAGCTGGGAGATACGGCGGTGCGCGAAGAGCTCCGTCAGCGACAACGGAAGCCCCAGCACCCCCGCGACCCGCGCGGTGAGCCGCGTGGCCAACAACGAGTGGCCACCCAGCTCGAAGAAGTCGTCTTCGATGCCGATCCGCTCCAGGCGCAGCTCCTCCTGCCACACCTGGACGAGTCCACGCTCCAGCTCCGTGCGAGGCGCGACATAGGCGCTGCTTCGGGTCGCGTGGGCTTCGGGCGTGGGCAGCGCCTGGGCGTCGACCTTGCCGGTGGGGCCGAGGGGTAGGGCGTCCACGACGACGAAGGTCCGGGGCAGCATGGCCTCGGGGAGCCAGGCGCGGAGGTGCTCGCGGAGCTGCTCCGTCCCGGGAACGGCCCGAGCGTCCTTGGGCGCGAACCACGCCACGAAGAAGACGTCCTGGCCCTCGCTCCGCGCCATGACGTGCGCGGCCCCGACGTGCGGATGGGTCAGCAGCGCGGCGGTGATCTCCGCGGGCTCGATGCGGATGCCACGGACCTTCACCTGCCGGTCGGAACGGCCATGGAACTCCAGCGAGCCATCCGGCAACCGGCGACCCAGGTCCCCCGTGCGGTACAGCCGCTCGCCGCCGAACCGGGAGAACGGATCCGGAATGAAGCGGTCCGCGGTCAGGTCCGGCGAACCCACGTAACCGCGAGCCAAACCTGGGCCGCCGATGAACAACTCACCGGTCTCGCCATCCGCAACGGGCCGCAGCTCCGGACCGAGGACGTGCACCTCCACGCCGCCGATGGGACGGCCAATGGAGGGCAGCCGTTCCCCGGCCGATGCGTCACCGGAAGGGACGACACCGGACGTGCTGTAGATGGTGCACTCGGCGGGGCCGTAGCCGTTCACGAGTTGGAACGGCAGCCCGGGCCTGGGGTGCAGGTGCAGCCGGTCGCCGCCGGTGAGGATCAGGCGCAAGGCGCAGGACTCGGGCCAGGACAGCGGGAGGACGCGTTCGGCCAGCGGCGTGGGAAGGAAGACGCAGGTGATGTCCCGAGCCAGGAGCCAGTCCTGCAGCCTCTGGGGCGACAGTCGGGTCTCCTCGTCGGGCGGCAGCTCCAGTCGAGCGCCCGCGGCCAGCGACGGCAGGAGCGTCATGACGAAGGCGTCGAAGCCGGGCGAGGCCACCACGCCAATGCGATCCGCGGGCGACAGGCCAAACGTGTCGAGGTGGTACCCGGTGAACGCGGACAGCGCCCGGTGGCTGATCATCACGCCCTTGGGCAGTCCGGTGGAGCCCGAGGTGTGGATCACGTACGCGAGGTGATCCGGCTGGACGGTGACGCCCGGGTTCACGTCCGGGAACGACTGGAGCTCCAGTGCCTCCGGAGCGAGGATCTGGAGGCCGTCCGCCGCGAGCCGCTCCACCGCCGGCCCCGTGCCGATGACGAATCGTGCTCCCGCCGAAACGGCCATGTATCGCAGGCGTTCGGAAGGGGCGGACGGGTCCAGGGGAAGCCAGGCCGCGCCGGACTTGAGAACACCCAGGACGGATGCGACCAGCTCAACGCTTCGCGGAAGGCAGACGCCGACCAGGACATCCGGTCCGGCGCCTCGGGCGATCAGCGCATGGGCCAACCGGTTCGCGTGCGCATTCAGCGCGGCGTGGGTGAGGGAGCGGGCCCGGGAGGCGACGGCGATCTGGGAGGAAAGTTCGGTCGCTCGTCGCTCGACGAGCTGATGGACGGGGGGCAGCAAGAATCCTCCAACCGGCGCCGCACCAGTCCTAAGAAAATCAAGCGTTTAGCGGATTTGGGCCGTTTTCAGGATTTTACATGACCCGGTGACACACCGTGAGACAGAGCTGTCACATGGCTCGTACCGCCTCACGCCCGTGCAAGTGCAGGGACTGAGTCTCTGACGAGGCGCTGGGCGTCTGCGTTTGGCAGGCGCCCAGCATGTCGCAGACGACGTATGCGTAAGGGGCCCAGGGGCAGAGAGGACGGGCCCCAATGAACCCCAGCCAGTCTCTCTGGAATGTCAGGCCGCGACGTCAATCCAGAGCGCGTTGCAGTCCTGCGAGGAGCGCAGCGTCAGGCCTCCCCGGTGCAGCTGTGCCCCCTCGCCCCTGGCGAGGACTCGCCCTTGCCCCAGTTGCAGGGCGGCATCCAGGGACAGCAGATAGCCGGCACGTCCCGGGGCCACCTCGAGTGCGGTGTCGTCCTGTCCCGCCGCCAGGTCCAGCCACCACACGCGCGCGTCGCTCCGAAGGGGCATCACCTCGTCCCCGGCCAGCAGGTGGCGGCCTCCTCGTGCATCGTGCGGTACGGAGCGGCGGAAGTAGGCGGGTGCACCGCCGTGCTGCTTGGGGGTGAACCACAGCTGAAGCATCCGCGTGTCTTCATCCGTCTCGTTGCCCTCGGCGTGGACCATACCGTCCCGGGCCGAAATCAACTGCACCTCGCGTGGGCGCAGGGTCGCCCCGTGGGACTGGTCCCCGTGGTGGCTCAGCTCGCCGCTGAGGACGATGCTCAGAATCTCCATCTCCCGGTGCGGGTGGAGCGGGAAGCGCGAGCGCGGCGCGAAGGTGGCATCCGCCAGGACCAGAAGGCTGCCGAGCGGGCGTCCCTGGCCTGCGCTGGGGCCCACGGTGGCGATGAAGTGGTCGTGCAGGCGCAGCCAGGGCAGCTCCGTGACCGGCAAGGACGAGAGCGGGCGCAGGCGGACGTCAGCGACGGGCGCAGGCTTTGGAGGAGGGGAACAGCCGAGCACGGTGAGCCCCAACAGCTGGGCGCCGCCGCGCACCAGCGCACGGCGTCCGAGCTTCACGCCTCGCTCCTTGCCCGCTTCGTCGCCCGAGCGAGCGCTTCGAGCATGCGCGGTCCGGTCATGAAGCCGCTCGCGAGCACTTCGAGGCCGGCGCCGCCACGGAAGAGCACGGTGGGGAACCCGCTCACGCCCAGGGCCCGGACCTCCTGGAACTCGTTCGCCGTCGCCCGCTTCGCGTCCGCATGGTCGAACCGGTTCAGGAACACCCTGAAGTCGAGGCCGTGCGCGGCGCAGATGCTCTCGTAGAAGGCCGCCACGGTCGGGTCCTCTCCGTCGGCGTAGAACTTCCGCTGAATGGAGGCAAACACCTCGTACGCGCGCGTCTCCGGTCCCGGCATCTCCTCGAGCATCCCGCGCATGACGAGGAACGCGCGGCACGCAGGCTCGGTGTCGTAGTTGAACTCCGCCCGGTCGAGGAACCGGGTGGAGAACGGCTGCCCGGTGCGCGCGGCAATCTCTTCCCAGTGGTGGCGCAGGAAGCCTTTGAACCGCTCGTTCCAGGGGTCCCCGCCTCCTGCACGGAGCCCGCCCACCCGGATGCGGAAGGGGATACCCCTGCGGATTGCCTCCGCCTCCAGTTCGCGGAGGCCGGGCGATCCCCCCCAGCACCAGGAGCACATCGGGTCCCCCACATAGAGCACTTCTCCCACGGGCCCCTCGGCGCTCGGCCCGGCGCTCGTCTGCGCCGCGCCGGGGAGCGCGCACGTCCCAGTCTCGGGGTCACACAGCGCCTGCACGTCAGAGGGCGTCTCGTGCTCGTTGTCGTGAGGGACAGGGACCATGTGTTGCTCCTGCGGGAGTGGCGTCATTGCCACGCCCCGAGAGATAGCCCCAGCCCCCGACGTTGACGACGCCCGCGGACGCGCACAGCATGTGCGTTCATGCACATCGCCTGGGACGACCTGCAGACGGTGGAGGCGCTGGTGCGCACGGGGAGCGTCGTGGGCGCGGCGCGCGAGCTCTCGCTGCGCCACTCGACCATCTCGCGGCGGGTGGACGCCCTCGAGCGCGTGCTCGGGGTGCCGCTCTTCCTGCGTGGGGCGACGTTGCGCCCGACGCCGCTCGGCCTCGCCATTGCCGAGCGCGCGGGCCGCATGCACCCCCACGCCCTGGACGTGGGGGCACTCATCGAGGAGCAGCGCCGGGCGCGCGCAGGCCGGCTCGTCATCACCACGAATGAAGTGCTGGCGTCACTGCTGTTCGGCGCGCTGCGCACGTGCGGCTTCGCGCAGCGGGTCCAGGTGCGCATCTCCGAGAGCGAACTGGCGCTGGAGCCCGGGGTGACGGATCTGGCCTTACGGCCGAGTCACACGCCGGGCGGTGCGCTGCGGGGACAGCAACTGGGGAGGCTGCGGCTCGGAGTGTTCCGGGCGCGGGCCGCAAGGCAAGACTCGGCGGCCTGGGTCCTGCCATCAGGGAACCTGCGCACCCGATCCTCCATGCGCTGGTGGAAGGCTGTCCCTGAGGACGCGGAGTCCCTCGTGGAGTGCGACACGCTGCTTGGAATCAGGGCTGCCTGCGTCGCGGGTCTGGGGCGGAGCGTGCTCCCGGCGCTGCTCGCGGAAGGGGACCCGCGCCTGGTGCTGGAGGAGGAACTCCCGGGCGGCCCACCAGTGTGGCTGCTGTCCGCCGCCACCCGGCGCGCGGACGTGGCCCTCCGGCGGGCGCGGGAGTCACTCTCCAAAGCACTCCGGAGCGCCCCAGGCGTGTGGGAGGCCTGAGGTCCTCAGGACGGGAAGGCGCTCTCCCTGAGCGATCTTCTCGACGGCCGAAGCCAAAGAGAAAGGTTCTCGCGTCGCGGGTCACCAAAACCACGGAACACTCTTCATTAGCCCGGCGGCGGCACCGCCCAACACCAGCCAGGCCGAGTTGACCCGCCAGCGAAGAAGCAACACCGCGCCGAACACGGCCAGGGCCACCGTCCAGCCATCCACCAATGCCGCGCGTCCCAGCTGCCATGTCACCACGGCCATGAGGGCCAGCGACGCCGCGTTGACGCCATCGAGCACCGCACCCGCGGTCCGAGACCGGCGAAGCCGGGGCACCAGGGGGCCGCTCAGCGCCACGAAGACGAAGGCGGGCAGGAAGATGCCCAGCGTCGCGAGCCCCGCGCCGGGCGTTCCGCCCACCAGGTAGCCGATGAATGTCGCCGTGGTGAAGACAGGGCCCGGCGTGAACTGGCCCACGGCCACCGCGTCCAGGAGCTGGGCCTCGGTGAGCCAGCCCCAGCGTTCGACGAGATCCGCTCGGAGGAAGGCAAGCAGGACGTAGCCGCTGCCGAACAGCACGCTGCCGACCTTGAGGAAGAACAGGAAGAGGCCACCCAAGCTGAACGGCACGGCGGCCGTGGCAGCCATGACTGTGACGCCGTGGAGGGCGAAAGGCGTCAGCGTGAGCGCCGACCTGGAAGCTGGAGCGGATCGAAAGTGGTTCCAGGCCGCCAGGGAACCGCCGGCCAGGGCCAGGATGAGCAGTTCGTTGACGCCAAGAGCACTCGCCACGGCTGAACCGGCGGCCACGGCGATCCGGGGGCGCGTCGTCAGGGCCGTCTTACCGAGGCCCCACAGGGCCTGGAGCACCACGGCCAGGATGACGGGTTTCACGCCGTACAGCAGGGCGCCGGCTTGCGGCAGGGTGCCAAAACGCACGTAGGCCCACGCCGCCGCGAGCGTCAGGAGCATCGCCGGGACGATGAAGCACGTGCCGGCCACGAGCAGTCCGGGCCAGCCGGCACGCCGGTGGCCGAGGTGGATGGCCAGCTCCGTGGAGTTCGGGCCCGGGATGAGGTTGGTGGCGCCAAGCAGGTCGAGGAACTCCTCAGGGGACAGCCACCGGCGCCGCCGAACGAGTTCGTCTTCCATCATCGCGATGTGCGCGGCAGGGCCCCCGAAGGCCGTCAGACCCAGCCGGAGGAAGACCTGCGCGACCTCGCCAAGCGAGCCCCGGGTGACGTCGCCGGAATGAGGGGAGTCCATGCGCCGAAGGAGCCTCGTCGTGAACCAGAACCGGCGGAAAGCGCGGCCATGGTGCCACGGCGCCGGGCAGGGACGATCCTCAACGACCCCCACCTAGGCCCCAGAGGCTTAGTTTACATAACGCTTCTTATCAGACGTTACGGCTAGGGGTTCCCCAAGGATTCCAGGCGCTTCCCCGGCCCACCCAGGGCCTCCGTGGACGTCCGCGTAACCGACCCGGCCCGCGCCTTGGTTCCGCCGTTCATGTGTCGTCGGGCTCATCGACGTGGTCCAGGTACGCCTGGAGCTGTGCCCGGTAAATCGGCACGACCTCCACCGCCATCGCGTCCTCAAGGACCTTCCGGGCTCCGGCCCTGTCCCCGCTCGCCTTGAGCGAGTCGGACGCTCCGAATGCTCGCCCGAGGCGGTACGTACCCTCACGGGTCCGTCGATGAATCTCCCTCACGAGCGAGGCTGTATCCGCTGCTCTGGAAAGTGCGGCGTCGGCCTCCGCGCGGGTCATTCCCACCTGGGGAGCCATCCTGCGCAGGAGCTCAGGCATCTCGGGGTCTTGCGGCAGGTCCGCGCCGTTCGCGAGCGCCAGGCCCAGGTCGATCACCTTTCGCCAATCATCGGACGTCACTGCGCTACCCCCGGTCCGCACATGTCGAATGGCCATTGCCGCTGCCCCTTGCAGCGTTCCATGCACGCGCCACAGGGACCGCCCCAATGCGGCTTCTTCGTGGATTGGCACCTCGCATACATGTCGATGCAGTGTTGCCGCCAACCGTCGTCCGCGTCTTCTTTGGCCGTGTCTGTGGCCTTCTTGAGCTCGCGAGCGCCCTGCATCAGCGTCACGGCTTCGCTCTCCGTCATCCCGCACGCTTCAGGGATTCGGTTCTTCTTGAGGCAGCACACGATGCTCAAATCCCCCGGCCGGCAAGCGTCTGCCGCTTGCGCCAGGTAGTCATTCGTGGGCCGGCGGCCCGACTCATGCGTGACGGTTGAGCATCCCAAGGCGAACCCCAGGCAGAGCCCAGCCGCCATCCTGCGAATCGCGCCCATCAGGCGAAAACTGATAGCACGGTGAGGCGCCACCGTCGGCCACCAACCGCCCGGCATCGGCCGTGGAATCTCGTGCTTCCCGAGCCCGGCTCCGGAACGTACCTTGCCGCCCCATGCGCCTCTTCCGACGAACCGGACTCGCCGCGCTTTGCGGCCTCACCGTGGCCCTGCTGACGGGCTGCCCCGACAAGACGGCCCAGGCCCCCGTGGATGGTGGCGTCACCGGCGCCACGGCGGCCCCGGACTCGGGTCCCGAGGCCGTGGTCTTCACGCTCCAGTACCTATCGCCGGATGGCGGATCCGCGCTCATCCCCCTGGCCCTGGAGGAAAAGCCGCTCGTGGAGCCCACCTCCGACCTGGAGCTGCGCAGCACCCTGGGCCTCAAGAACTACCGCGTCCGACTCATGGACGAAGCCGACCGGGCCATGGTCTCCGACGACTCCGTGTCCGAGGCCGATGACGGCCTCGTGTACCGCATCCACCTGCCGCAGCCGCTCAAGACCGGCTACTCGTACACCCTCGTCGTGGACTCGCAGACCGGCACGTCGTTCCAGGACTCGATCGGCCGCGACGTCGAGGACCTCCGGGCTTCGTTCCAGATCATCGGCGACAAGGAGAAGCCCAAGCCGCCTCCGTCGCCCGCCAAGGGCGGCAAGAAGAAGTCCAGGTAGCCGTCACTCCTGGGTTTCGGACTGCCCCGGCGCCTGATCCGGCAACGGCTCGGGCATCACGGGCGCCGGGGTCGGCAGGTTCAGCGCCGTGCGCAACTCCCGCAGCTTCGCCTGGATGAGCCGCATGTTCCCCGGGCCCATCCGCAACAGGTGCTTCTGGGCCTTGCTCAGGCCTTCCAGCTCCGGCGACGCATAGACATACAGCGCGCCCTTGGACTCCACCTCCACCGGCCCCTTCGGCACCGGCACCATCAGCAGGTGCTGGATGGCCCGGCCGAACGCCGTCTCGAAGTGCTGATCCGGCGGCGCGATCTCCCGGTACGCCTGGTCGAAGAGCGGCTTCAGCTCCCGGTACACCATCGCCGCGCCGGACGCGTCCAGCGAACCCAGCACCCGGGCCACCAGGTCGTAGCGCGCGTAACTCAACGGCGCGATCTCCGAGCGCCCGTTCGCCCCGGCCGTGCCCACCTGGAACGCCCCCACGGGCGCCATGAACAACAGCGAAGCCCGAGGACTCTCGCCCTCAGCAATATTGCTCACGGACGCGGTGAACCGGCGCGCCAGGTCGCGCTCCTGGAGCCACTTCGCCAACTCCGGGTCCACCGACAGCTTGCCCACCAGGTCGCGGATGCGCCCGTCGCTCTCCGGCAGCGACACCTCCGGAGGCACCTCCGCCACGCCCGCGTCCACGACGGGCGGTGCCGTCACCACCGGCGCCTCGGACTGCCGCCTCAGGCCGAAGTACGAACCGACCACGCCCACGACCATCAGCGCGACCAGGATGCCCAGGACCTTGCCCCGCGACGGTGCCTTCGGCGGCTCGGCCTCCGGCGTCGGCGGAATGGCTCCAGGGCCCTGATTCACGAAGTTCGGATCGCTCATGGTCCCGGACCTTACAGACAGGCCTCCGAGCCATTCCACGCGCGCGTGAACAATCCGCGCCGTCTGTGTTCACCGCGCGGAGAGGACCTCGTCTGGCAGGCGCCAGAGCTGGCCGTCCTCCGGCGACAGAATGAAGCCGCCGGGCAACAGGTGCACCGACGTGACGGCCTCCGTGGACAGCGGCAGCTCCCACGCGCACACGGGCCGCAGCGACGCGGGGTCCAGTTGAAGCAGGTACCACTCCCCCACCTCCAACAGGTCCTCCACCGCCACCAGCACCGCCCGCTCCGTCACCAGCCCGCTGTACCCCGTGGCGAGCGTGCCCTGTTCCGGCAGCAGGAACTCCGCAGCCAGCGTGGCCTCCGGGTACGTCCAGCGCCGCACCCAGGTGCCACCTACGCCAACGAAGCCCGAGCCGTCCGGAAGGAACCCCGCCGGATAGAACGGCGCCTCCACCGAAGCCACCGCCGCGCCACGCACGAGCCCCGTGGCGCCGCGCTCCACGAACGTGAGCCACGTGCCCTCCTGGCCCAGGCTCACCGCCACGCCCATCACCGGCAGGCTCGGATGCGGCATCCATTCGTGCAGCCCGTCCAGGTCGTCCTCACCCAGCGTCGGCGCCCCGAGCTCGAGCCCCGCCTCCGTCCCCGCCACGTCCGATAACGTTCGGGCATCCAGGACGCGCAGCGACGCCCGCCCATCCTGGACGCCGCTCGTCCACAGGCCCTCGCCGGTGATGTCGAACCCCAGCGCCTGCGTGTTCCGCGTCCAGGCCCGGGCGGGCGTCTCCACCGGACTCCCATCCGGCGCCCGGCCCACCATCTCGATGCGCCCCGGGCCCAGCACCGCCGCGCACCCGAGCGACGGATGCAGCGCCACGAGCCCCGCGGTCCTGGGCAGCTCCAGCGCACGCCCCGGCGGCCAGGACTCCCGCGCCCCGAGCACGGCCAGGCGCCGCATGCCCACGGCCAACCCCACCGAATCGCCGGCGGGAGGCAGCACGAAGCCGTCACCCGCCCACTCCGCGTCCATCACCGGCAGGGTCGTGATCCGGGTGAGCGCCACGCGGCGGCTGGGGATGCCCCACGGCGTGCCGGGCCGCGGCCGGCCAACCCAAGGCACGACCTGGCCGCTCAGGAATCCTGCTCCATAGCCCGCACGCGCGCGAGCGTGTCCACGTCGCGCTCGGTGGGGCCCAACTCCAGGAGCAGCCGGCTCACGTCGTACAGCAGGTCCCCGCGCTCGAAGACCTTCAGCCGGGGGACGTCCAGGTTCAGGTCGTCCGCGCCCTTGTTGTACGCAAGGTCCATCAGCGACCGGAGCTGGAACGAGTCGTAGAGGTTGTACTCGACCAGGTAGCGCAGGGCCTCCACGTCGCCACGCCGCAGGTACGCGCGCCACAGCAGCACCGCGTCGTAGCCATTCACACCCTTCAGGTGCGGCGGCCGTCCCACGCCCAGCTTGTCCTCAATCTCCTTCAGCCCGCCGCCCATCCCCAGCCGCCGCGTGACGAAGCGCAGGTCGATGTGCGCCTCCGGCACCGGGAAGTTCTTCTCGCCGAAGTACTCCTTCAGCACCGGCACGTCGAAGCACGAGCCGTTGAACGTCACCCACAGCCGCCGCTTCGCCATGGCCTCTGGCAGCGCGTCCATGTTCCGGCCCTGGATGAAGACGTGCAGCCCCGCGGCGTCGAACAGGCTCACCACCGTGGGCACCTGCGTCTTGCTGCCGTCCGTCTCGATGTCGAAGTAGACGGCGTCGTCCTGGAACTCCGGGAACAGACGCCAGTGCTCGCGCGGCGGCACCATGCGGGCCAGGTCCTTCAAGTCGCGCCGGGCCAGCGCCGCCCGGGCCTCCGCGATGCGCTCGCGGGCCGCCGTGTCCGCCTTGCGGCTGATGACGATGCCGCCGTCCGGGAAGTCATCCCAGGTCCGGATGCCCTTGGACCACAGGTCCTTCTCGCGCCACGGCCCCACGCCGGGGATGAGCTGGAACGTGTGCAGCAGCATCAATCGAGCGCACCCAGCCTTCCCGCCAGCAGATCATCCAGGAGCGGCACGTCCGCCTCGCAGAACGGCAGCGCCTGCATCTCCGTGGGCGTATGAAACGCCAGCTGGTGCGCGCCCAGCGGCTTCGGCTCACCGGACACAATCGTGGCCGCGAGCAGCACCAGCTCCACCGTGAGGTCCGGGTACGTGTGCCGGCCCTCCCACAGGCGGCGGCCCACGGACAACTCCACGTCCAGCTCCTCGCGGCACTCGCGCGCGAGGGCGGCTTCATCCGTCTCGCCCGCCTCCACCTTGCCGCCGGGGAACTCCCAGAGGAGCGCACGGCTCCCGCCGGGAAGGCGCTGCTGGACCAGGTACCGCGGCCCGCCGTCTTCCGGACCGGGCCGGGGAATCAGCGCGGCCACCACCCGCACCGTCCGGGGCACGGCGCGCGTCACCCGCGCGGCCCCTTCTTCACGTCGTTCATGTCCAGCGCGTACAGGTACGCGTTGTTGGACAGCACGTACACCCGCGAGCCCACCACGAACGGCGGCGCGGAGATGCCCACGCCCGGGTTCCACGCCAGGCGCGACTTGCCCGTCGTCGGATCCACGAACAGCAGCGCACGCTCGTTGGGCACCAGGAGCATTCCCCGCGCCAACACGGGAGCGAACGCCGTCTTGTCCTTGAGGGGGAGCGACCAGATGAGCTTCCCCGTCTCTCCCAGGTAGGCGTCCAGGCGGCCGTCGCCAGTGGCGAACACCACCTCGCCGCGCGACAGGAGCGACGTCAGGCCACCCACGCTGGCGTTCCAGATGACGGCGCCGGTATCCGCCTCCAGGGCGTACAGGCCGTTCTTGTACGAGGCCACATACAGCCGCCCCGCCGAGTCGATGGCGGGCGTGGTGTCCACGTCCAGGAACTCCGTGCCCGCGCCCGACAGGGACTTCTCCCAGACGACGCCGCCGTCCTCCACCTTGAGGGCGACGAGGAAGCCGTCGGAGAAGCCGACGTACGCGGTGTCCTGGTCCACCTTCGGCGCGGAGGCGCCCCGGATGGTGAAGCCGGACGGCGGGTCGCGCCGGTACTGCCACACCCAGGTGCCGTCCGTGGCCTTCACCGCGAACACCGTGTCGGTGTCCGTGGTCACCAGCACCAGGCCGTCCGCGAGCACCGGCACCGTGGCCAGGGACTCGCTGGTGGCGTACTTCCACTTCACCGCGCCGGTGCGTCCGTCCAGCGCGTACAGCACGCCATCCCCGCCCGGCAGGTAGACGACGCCCTCGCTGACCAGGCCGCCCGCGAGCGCCCGGGCCCCCGTGCGGAAGGTCCAGGACACCTTCGCGTCCGGCCCCACCGCGCGGACGTAGCCGTCACGCGTCTGCACGATGACGTTCCGGCTGTCCGGGTCGTACACCGGAGAGGCGGGCTCGCGCGGCGAGTACTCCAGCAGCGGGACCTTGTCGACGAGCCCCGTCCACCAGTTCACCTGGAAGAAATCCACCGGCGGCTGACGGGGCGCCGCGGGCAGCTCCGGGTTGCCGTACAGCGGCGCCGTCGCGCACCCGGCCAGGAGCCCTACCCCGGCCACCATTCCCACCCACCGCTTCCACCGAGCAAGCCGCATGGTCATGAGCGCGCTACGGCTGACCCGAGTCCGTGGCCGGCGCGGCGGGAGGTGCCGGAGTGGGCACCTTCACGCCCTCCGCGGCCAGCACCGCCATGCGCTCGGTGGCCTGACGGGCCGCGGCGCTGCCCGGGTGGTCCGTCGGAATCTTCGACAGCACCTGGGCGGCGTCGTCCTTCTTGCCCTGCAGAATGAGCATGCGCGCCTTGTGGTACGCGCCCATGCCGACCAGGTACTCGCCGGTGTCCGCCTTCTCCATCGCCTCGAAGGAGGTGATGGCCTGGGCGTAGTCACCCTTGGCCTCGTAGGCGTAGCCCTGGCCTTCCAGGGCGCTCGCGCGCAGGGCGTCGTTCTCCGGGGCGCCCTTGAGGAAGGTGTCCAGGGACGCCAGGGCGTCGTCGTTCTTGCCCAGCCGGAACTCGGCCTTGGCCTGCGGCAGGGCGGCCGTCGTCGCCGAGCGGGTGCCGCCGTGCTCCTTGCGGAAGGCGGCCAGCTGCTTCACGACCTCCTCGTCGCGGGCCCGCTCCGTGGGGAACGGGGGCTCCGTGGCGGACGGGTCCGCCGGGTCCACACCCGTCACGGGGCGGTCCAGGACGGTGAGCGCCTGGCCCAGGGCCATGGAGGCCGTCTCCTCGCCGCGCTTGGAGACCTCACTGGCGATGGCCACGCCCACCGCGCCCAGCACGAGCACGCCCGCGCCGATGGCGAGGAACTTCTGGCGCTGCATCAGCCAGTCCCGCGCGTCCGCTCCCACCTTCTGGAAGGCGTCCGGCTGACGAAGCTCCTGCTGGCGAATCTTCTCGGTCTTCTGCTGGGCCACGATGAGGGGACCTCTCTCCGGCTCGACGGTGCTCTTCGCTCTGGGAAAGCGGCGCACTGTAAAGAGCGCCCGCTGGGAGTGTCAACGCGCGAGCGCGGTCAGTCGCGCCCTGCCCGCTTCCCGCCCTTGCCACCCTTGCCGGCCAGGTGCGGCTTCTTGCGCGCCTCGCGCTTGGCCTTGCCTGGCCGCTCGCGGAAGAGCAGGCGGATGGGGACCCGCAAATCGAACGTCTTGCGGATCTGGTTGGTGATGTACCGCTTGTACATGTCCGGCACGCCCTGCGGCTCGTTGCAGGTGAGGGTGAAGGTCGGCGGGGCCGCCGCCACCTGGGCGATGTAGTACAGGCGCAGCGGCTTGCTCTTCACGATGGGCGCCGGGTTGTTGTCCACCATGTAATCCAGCAGCTTGTTGAGCTGCGGGGTGGGCGCCCGGAAGCGGAACTGCTTGGCCAGCTCCACCGCCACGTCCACGACCTTCTCCACCTTGGAGCCGTGCAGGGCGGACGTGAAGATGACCGGCGCGTAGCCCACGAACTTGAGGGCGATCTTGAGGTCCTCGCGGAAGGCCTCCTGGCGGCGCTTGTCCTCCGCGATGAGGTCCCACTTGTTCACCACGATGACCAGCGCGCGACCGCGGTCCATGGACAGGCCCGCGAGCTTCGCGTCCTGGTCCACCGCGGGCTCCGTGGCGTCCATCAGCAGCACCGCCACGTCGCTGCGCTCCAGCACCTTCAGCGCCGCGATGACGGAGTACTGCTCCACCTGGTGCGCGATGGTCTTCTTGCGCCGGATGCCCGCGGTGTCCGTGAGGATGAGCTGGTTGCCCTTGTACGTGACTTCCGAGTCGATGGGGTCACGCGTGGTGCCGGCGACCTCGCTGGTGACGACGCGCTTCTCCTTGAGGATGGCGTTGACCAGCGTGCTCTTGCCCACGTTGGGCCGGCCGATGATGGCCACGCGGATCTTCCCGTCGTCCGGCGGCGCCTCCGAGTCCTCGCCCTCCTGCTTCTCCGGGAGTTTGGACACCACGGAGTCCATCAGGCTGCCCATGCCGAGGTTGTGCTCGGCGGACATGGCGTTCACGTCGCCCAGGCCCAGGCGGAAGAACTCGCCGGACAGCGACTGCATCAGCCCGGTCTCGTTGTCCAGCTTGTTGGCCGCCACGACGACGGGCTTGCCCGACTTGCGCAGGTAGTTGGCGACGGCCTCGTCCGCCGTCGTCATGCCCGCGCGGGCATCCACGACGAAGATGATGACGTCGCACTCCTCCACCGCGAACTGCGCCTGCTCGCGCACCTGCTTGAGCAGCGTGTCCTTCTCACCGGGGACGAAGCCGCCCGTGTCGATGAGGGTGAAGGCGCGGCCCTCCCACTCCGCATCGGAGTAGTGCCGGTCGCGGGTGACGCCGGGCTCGTCCTGCACGAGCGCGATTCGGCGGCCCACCAGGCGGTTGAACAGCGTGCTCTTGCCCACGTTGGGGCGACCGACAATGGCGACCAGCGGCTTCATGGAGTCTCTTTCGACAGCGACGACGACTTCGAATGCAACGACGTCAGCGACACAAACTTCCGCGGCGACATCACTCGTAACCCAGCTTCCTCAAACCTGCGGCGCGCTCGCTCCAGCGGGCCTCCACGCGCACGCGCAGGTCCAGATACACGTGCGCACCCAGCAGGCGCTGCACGGACTTGCGAGCGTCCGTGCCAATGAGCTTCAGCATCTGCCCCTGCTTGCCAATCAGGATGGCCTTCTGGCTGTCGCGCTCCACGTAGATGGACGCCGCGATGCGGATGAGGCCGCCCAGCTGGCCGGGGGGCGTGCCGGGGCGCGGCTCGCGCTCGGATTCGTCGAACACGTCCACCAGCACCGCGGTGGAGTACGGGATCTCCTGGCGGCAGTGCCGGAGCACCTGCTCGCGGATGTACTCCGCCACCAGCACGCGCTCCTGCTGGTCCGTGAGCATGTCCTCCGCGAAGAGGGGCTCGCCCTCCGGCAGGTGGCCCAGCACGACCTGGAACAGGTGATCCACGCCGTCCTTCTCCCGCGCGGAGATGGGCACCACCTCCGCGAAGGGGAACTCCTGGCCGTAGAGCGCGATGAGCGGCAGCAGCTTCGCCTTGGGGATGGAGTCGATCTTGTTGATGACCAGGAAGGTGGGCTTGCCCACCTTCTCCAGCCGCTCGAGGATGGCGCGGTTGCCCGGCGTCACGTCCAGCGTCTCGCCCTGGGGCGGCTCGATGAGGAAGAGGACCAGGTCCACCTCCTCGGCCGCGGAGATGGCGGCCTCCACCATGTAGCGGTTGAGCTCTCCCTTGGCCTGGTGGATGCCGGGAGTGTCGATGAACGCCACCTGCCCTTCCGGGCGCGTCACCACGCCCAGGATGCGGTTGCGGGTGGTCTGCGGCTTGGGCGAAACGATGGCGATCTTCTCGCCTGTGAGCGCGTTGAGCAGCGTGCTCTTGCCCACGTTGGGCCGGCCGATGAGCGCGGCGAAGCCAGCGCGAGGGGTCTTCTTCTGGGACTGAGAGGCCATACTTCCGGAGATGATCAGTGGGCCTTCCGACTCCGACTTCGGGAAGGCCCCGTGGGAACTGCCAGGGTACGGCGGCGGACTGCTTACGAAGGCCGCGCCGTGGAGATGGTCAACGTCTGGATGCGCACGTCCCGGCGGGGACGGTCGCTTGAATCCTTGGGAAGCTCATTGGCGATGCGGTCCACCACGTCCTGCCCTTCCACCACCTCGCCGAAGATGGTGTACCGGTTGTCCAGGTGGGGCTGCGGCGCCGCGGTGATGAAGAACTGACTGCCGTTGGTGTTGGGGCCCGTGTTGCCCATGGCCAGAACACCCTTCTTGTCGAAACGCCGGCCGCTCTGGAACTCATCCTCGAAACGGAAGCCCGGCCCGTTGTTGCCCCGGCTGGTCGGGTCCCCGCCCTGAATCATGAAGTCCTTGATGCAGCGGAAGAAGAGCGTCCCGTCGTAGAGCGGGCGGCCGTGCTGGGGCTGGAACGTCACCGGGTCCTTCCAGGGCTTCTCCCCGGTGGCCAGCCCCACGAAGTTCTCCACCGTCTTGGGCGAGTCCTTGGAGAACAGGCGCACCACGATGCGCCCCTCCGTCGTCTGGAAGGTGCCGAACAGCTCCGTGCCCGCATGGGCCAGCTCCATGAAGCTCATTGCGGGGTGCCCTTCTTGGGGGCGGCGGGCTTGGGCGCGGCCGGCTTCTTGGGCGCCTTCTCACTCAGCGTCACCGTTTCCAGGACCACGGGCGTCTGCGGGCGGTCCTGCGCGCTGCGCGGCACGGTGCCAATCTTCTCCACCACGTCGTAGCCGGTGACGACCTCGCCGAAGATGGTGTGGCGGCCGGTGAGGTGCGCGGGCGTGGCGGTGGTGATGAAGAACTGGCTGCCGTTGGTGTTGGGGCCCGCGTTGGCCATGGCCAGGATGCCCGGCTTGTCGAAGCCGCGGCCGCTCTGGAACTCGTCCTCGAAGCGGAAGCCCGGGTCACCCCGGCCGGTGCCGGTGGGGTCGCCGCCTTGAATCATGAAGCCCGGGATGACGCGGTGGAAGACGGTGCCGGCGTAGAGCGGCTTGCCCTTCACCGGGTCGCCCGTCTTCGGATCCGTCCAGGCCTTCTCGCCCGTGGCCAGACCCACGAAGTTCTCCACCGTCTTGGGCGCGTCCTTGGAGAAGAGCTTCACGGTGATGACGCCCTGGCTCGTCTTCAGCGTCGCGTAGAGGTCCTTGCCGGCCTGGACCTTCTTCGTCCAGGGGCCCGCGGCGGGCTCGGCGGCCAACGCCGCGACGGCGGCCAGCGCCACGGTGAGACCGAGAAGACGGTGCATACGGAACAAACTCCAGGGCAGGAAGGCGCGGACCCTACCCCCCACCCCCCTCC
>NZ_RAWF01000688.1:0-427 GCF_003612075.1 Corallococcus sp. CA041A | reverse complement strand
GTCCTTCTTGGGGAGGGCGGGGCGCGGGGCGCTGAGGGTGCCGCCGAACTGCTCCACGATGTCGTACTCGAGCGTGGCCACCTGCTCGCCGTTGTCGCCCGGGGTGACGGAGACGAGCTTCACGCGGTTGTGGCGCTCGCCGCCGGGGGCGCGGCGGAACAGGGTGCCCAGGGCGTCCGGCGTGGTGAGCTCGGTGCCCAGGGGCCACGTCTCGCCGGGGCGCACGGGGTCGCGCGGCAGCTCCAGCACCAGCGTGGCCAGGTTGCGCGCGGGGCCCTGGAGCCCGTCGATGATGAAGCCGCGGTCGCTGAAGGTGGCGTCCTCGGGCGCGCCGGTGTTGGGCGCCACGCGCAGCTGGCGCTCACCGGATTTGTCCAGCACGAGCACGTATGTGTACTCGGTGGGGACGGGGGCTGTCTCTTATACA
>NZ_RAWF01000687.1:0-427 GCF_003612075.1 Corallococcus sp. CA041A | reverse complement strand
GCATGTTGCGCTGTGACATGTATGTATTATTCTACAGGTGCTAATGTTCCGCAAACGATTTTTACAATCCCTCGTATCGACAACCTAGACGATCTGCGCGGTTATCGCAATTCACTGCGTAACCAATCAGGTATCTACGCTTTCATTAATCTAGTAACAGGTGAACTTTACGTAGGATCTTCTAGCGATCTGTGAGAACGACTACTCGATCACCGCGCAGGGCGTAAGAGTAATATTCGTCTGCAACGTGCAATCAAGAAGTATGGTCTATCTAACTTCTCATTCAACGTACTTGAGTTTGCTCCATACCTTAAGCCTGCCATCCTAGAACTAGAAACAGCTTACATGAGTAGCTTTCATTCATCTATCCTGTACAATTTTGCAACTGTTGCAACATCCCAACTAGGGTACAAGCACACACTCGAAG
>NZ_RAWF01000686.1:0-427 GCF_003612075.1 Corallococcus sp. CA041A | reverse complement strand
GGCTACAGAGTCTCCGAAGGACCTCACACCCACGCCCGTCTTCTCTGTTCTCGAGGGCCTGAGATGAGAAACGCGACAGGAGCTTGCGGGCATTCGGGTTGTCCCCCCCCGTTCCCTTCGCGGGCGAATCTCCAGAGGAAATCAGCGGTAAATTGGCGCGGAGTGATAACTAAGCCCTGCAAGACAACAGTCAGTGATCTAGACGGGGCCCGACGGGAGAATGGTATTATACGCACTGCTATGTAATAGGGTTGTATTACAGTCACCTACACTACACGTTAGAAAAGCTGCTAAAGCGCTTCCAGGGGGCCACTATACTTACGCCTCCTCCATATTGTAACTTCTCGGCATGTTCGTCATCTGGCAGGCAGCCGAAACACTCGCCTAATTCGTTTTCTTCGCCTAGCTCCACGGTGCTATACTTCAT
>NZ_RAWF01000685.1:0-428 GCF_003612075.1 Corallococcus sp. CA041A | reverse complement strand
CGGCTGGTTGGAGACGCGCACGACGCCCTGGCAGCGGGCGCACACCCGGCCCTCCGCGTCCATCAGCTTCGCGGAGGCGAAGAGGGTGGAGGAGCCGCCGTTGTCGATGACGGCCTCCACGCGGAGGTGGTTGCCGGTGGCGGGGCGCTCGAAGCTCATGGACAGCTGGACGGTGGCGCAGCGGCGGGTGGGGTCCCGGAGCGCCGGGGTGCAGCCGATGGCGAAGTCGAAGAGGGCGGAGAGCACGCCGCCGTTGACGGCGGAGGCCCCCAGGCCGCCCCGGTGCTGCGGCTGCACCTCCGGAAGCTCCACCACCACCATGCGCCCTTCCGGGAAGGACATCCGGGCGCCGAAGTGGCGCATGGTGAGGCTCTGGGTGAACAGCTCCGCGAAGCGGTCGAGCTGGGCCTGGGACGGGCGGGACGGGG
>NZ_RAWF01000684.1:0-429 GCF_003612075.1 Corallococcus sp. CA041A | reverse complement strand
TTTCTGAGGTTTCCATCACCGCGACGAGCTGTCTTTGCCCATAAGAGCACGGCAGTTATCGCGAGATTTCGACCTTGGTGTTGTAGCGTTTCTCGGGCGAAAATGCCAAGTGTTAAGAGAATAGCTGTGATGCACGCTTTAGCACTAACAGTTCCAAGCGCACGGATGATATTTAGAAGGAAAGGTCTTGGACTATGTGGCTATAGACTTAGATTGATAGCTAAGGAAAAAGAGTGACTATTTACAAAGGGGACCTTCCTCCTTCTTATATCCATTCTATGCCTATGGCTTAATTGCCATGGATCTCAACTGATCTAAGATCCATCTTGAGTTTGAAGGTATCGTAGGTTGGATCTCAGATCCAATGAGATCCATTATAAGATTAGTAATTGAACCGAAGTTTACCCAAGCCGCGAGCTTAGTCAAGAG
>NZ_RAWF01000683.1:0-430 GCF_003612075.1 Corallococcus sp. CA041A | reverse complement strand
CTCTTCTCCAGATGAGATGGATGACGTGTCTAGCGATGATGACTTTGCGGTGGATAGCGACGACGTCGATTCCGATGGAGTAGAAGAGTTCATTGGAAAGGACGAGGTCGAAGACCCGCGTTTCTCCGAACAGATGGATTTTATCAGTTTCTGACGGGATTTCCATATCTCGTCTATAACTAACCATGTAGGGTCTGTCGATATCTCTCCGCCTTCGTGGCTCTCATCACCAAGTCTAGCGTGCGCCTTGCTGGTTACTCCGACTTAATATCGTACAATTGCGTAGGACTTTGGAAGGGATATATCACGACGATTGGTTGGCGTTCGATGCGTTGCCTTTATCATACAATTGTTCGTGATACCCCGTCTGTTTCACTGTTTAGGTGAACTTTCAAGGATTCGATAGCTTTGGTGGATTAGGGTAAAAGGG
>NZ_RAWF01000682.1:0-430 GCF_003612075.1 Corallococcus sp. CA041A | reverse complement strand
GGCAACTCTCGCGCGAACTTGGGTTGTTCATTGTTTCGTGGCGTCCTACGCGGCATGGTGTCCAGCTTGGGAACAACAGAATTCAATCCATCCTAGCTTATGGCCGACGGGTTGAAATAAAGAAAGGTATGGAATGCGCCACGGGGCAGTCAAAGGGGGTACATCGTAGCAACTGGGCCGGAAACGGTCCAGGGCCAGCCCACCTGCTGAAGACGGGCATTCATTGACAAAGACATCATCTCGACGGTAGAGCGGCGATGTTAGTAGAAGCAGGAGACAGTTAGAGTGCCGATAATATACATAGATCTGTAATTTGACACGAGAAGGAGAAACGGTATATACAAATTTTAGAGGAGAATTCTGTATTCATTACTGTTGGCGTTTGCCTATAGGGGTCACTGGCGTCCTTACGACTAGGAAAGTTCAAGGG
>NZ_RAWF01000681.1:0-431 GCF_003612075.1 Corallococcus sp. CA041A | reverse complement strand
GCGCATCATCGGCCAGGGCCGCGCGAGCGAGTTGCTCTACACCGGCCGCTCGATGAGCGGTGAAGAGGGCGAGCGCTGGGGCTTTTTCAACCGCCTGTGCGAACCGGCCGAGGTGCTGAGCCAAGCGCATGCCCTGGCCGCCGACCTGGCCGCCGGCCCGACATTCGCCAACGGCATCACCAAGACGATGCTGCACCAGGAATGGACGATGACGATCGAGCAGGCGATCGAGGCCGAGGCGCAGGCGCAGGCCATCTGCATGCTGACCGAAGATTTCTCGCGGGCGTATCACGCGTTCGTCGCCAAACAGAAACCGGCATTCGAGGGCAACTGAGATGAGCGACAAAGATTATTTGCAGTGGCCGTTCTTTGACGACAAGCACCGCCAGCTCGAAACCGAACTCGATGCCTGGGCCACGAAGCATATCGCG
>NZ_RAWF01000680.1:0-431 GCF_003612075.1 Corallococcus sp. CA041A | reverse complement strand
GTGCGGGGCGCACGAATGGAAATCGACATAAGCAAGATCGTTGCAGATTCTGGGGCGTGCCGTACACAGGATGGGCGCCAAGTTGGGGCCGATGCCTTGCCGCGGTGCGTTTTGGAGGCAACCGGCACGGCAAGACCTCGGGTTTCCCCTAGGTATTGCACAAAGCTTGCCATGGGCCGGTGACCATTTTGCGTATTGCGCAAAATGGCGCTTAAGTGCGTGCCGAGTCATGTCGATTAGGATTCGTAGCTCCAAAGGCAACACTTCGGGCTGCCCCGGGATTTGCCGATCCACCTCGAACAAGATCGAGTCCTATGACGACGCAGGCGCTATCGCCCTGGCTGAGGTTGTTGAGCGCCGCTGAGCGCTTCGACCGCGGGCCGTATTTCATTGCCATTCGGCGCGGGCTGGCGCTCTCGTTGCCGCTCATC
>NZ_RAWF01000679.1:0-432 GCF_003612075.1 Corallococcus sp. CA041A | reverse complement strand
GGTATGCCCAGGGAGGGGTGACCCACCTTAGAGCTGATACGCACATTCAAAGCTATTTACACGGCTTCATGTCTGGGGAATTATTCGACCTGGAACCAGATCTCTCAGAATTTGACATAGTTTAGTGATAGGTCAGGGGTTAATAGTTGTCTCGAAGTGTCGTGGGCACTAGGTCAAACACCTGATCGAAAGAACAGTTTACATGTCGCCGAAGGAAAGCTCAAAAGGGCGGAAGCCGAAATAGGAACCCACCCGAGCTTACCCGCCTACATCGTACGGCACAGTATTAAAAGCAACAAAAAAAGGGCTCTAAGAGAATTGAAGTCGTGCACAAATCGCTTGGCTAGCTAGGCATCCGCTTGCCATCAAAGTGGGCGAGTCATGAAACCTGGTCATAACGGAGAGTGATATGATTTGTACACAACCAAACAC